>JBEGML010000101.1:0-3179 GCA_041183145.1 Bacteroidota bacterium
GGTCGCACAAACAGCATGAACTGAGGATCCATCACATAATTCTCATCTGTTTTCACCTCTTTTCTTTGTATGATTTTACCTCCCGGCCAGAAATACGTTACCTCGTACCTTAAAGTGTCGCTGTAGACTTTAAGTGATTCCAAGTTTCCCTGCTTGTCATAGGTTAGCACGCTGTCTTTCGCCTGTCCGTGCTCAAACTTGCCTCTCATGTATGTTTTGCCATCCTGAAAATAAATGTAAAATGTACCATGTAAAAAATCATGCTCAAAGGGAAAAACGGCCAGCTTTTCGCCATTAGAATAAAAATAGCGCAGAGCCCCATGTAACCTGCCATGATTAGTTTCTGAGGACCTGATGATATTACCGCTTTCTTTACATTTTAATGTATCATTCAGCCTCGCATTGGGAAAAAAGGATTCAAACCGTAATGAGCTGTTGAATTTTCTTCTTTTTAATTGACATTTATTCTGACACAGGCTGTCAAACGGCAGCGGAATATTGCTCAAAAACTTAAACTGCTCTGTTTTGACCCTGTTCCTCAAATAATCGTCCATGATTTGGTCCTTTGCATCAGGCTTTTCTTCTGAATGAGCATACAGATAATCGACATGATTTTTTTTTGATTTAAATTTCGGGCTTGCAGACATTTTTTCAAAGTCAAGCTTTGATATTTCTTTCCCTTGCTCATCAAAATACATGGTTTCGTATGAATTGATATAAGATACTGTAGTCTTTTGGGCCTGATGCATTTCAATGTTATAGACCTGCTTTTCCTCTTTTTTAACGATTTCACTCTTATGATAGCGAAAAACAGACATCAATGTTCCATTGGTGTAGAAAGACGAATCACACATTTTTTCGTCATCAACATAGGTTGTTGAGGAAATCAGTTTGTTGTCTGTATTGTATTTTCGCCTGGTTTTGCATCTCTTTCCAACGCAATAAGCAGAAGTTGAATAAATTTTACCATCGGGACAATAAAAAATAACATCGCCATCTAATTGGTTGTTTTTGTAGGTAATGCCGGCTGCGATCTCTCCGTTTAAATGATAGAACCTTTGGACCCCATGAATCACAGGTCCTTCCATACCCTCACGTACTAAGCGTCCATTGAAGCTGATTGGAGTAAAGATGTCAAGACGGCTTATACTATCCACAAAGTATTTACTCCGGGAGGTGAAGATGAGTTCCAGCGCCGTCCTGTTTTCATTTAGGGCGGCTTCGTTTAAATAGGCATATTGATGCCACTGACTTTCACTCCATTCTTGCTGTTGCGCCCGGCAACAAAAAGCTGCCAATAAAGATAAAATTAAGCCAAAGAGTTTCATTCGGCCGAAATGTGATATGGCAATTTTCATGGGGTGATTAATGGACAAATATAATTTCCCTAAAGAAACTTGCCGCTTCTGTCAGTTTTTATTTAGTAATAACGAATTTCTCTTAGTTTTGGAGTCTCATAGCCAACATGCCAGCCTTGTATCCATATCCCGGCCTTCGTCCCTTCACCGAAGAAGAAAGCATCTTCTTTAAGGGCAGGGAAACACAGGTTGACAGAATGGTGAAACGTCTTGAGGAGAAGAAATTCCTCATGGTGAATGGTGCCAGCGGAGATGGTAAGTCATCTTTGGTGTTTGCCGGACTCATCCCCTACGCCAAAGCCGGCTTTTTTAAAGCCAAATACAACCAATGGCTGGTGGCGGATTTCAGACCGGAGCGGAGTCCGCTTAAAAATCTTGCCCTTTCCCTATCCGGAAAACTTGGACTTACAGATGTTCAGCAAACGCAAAAAGAACTCAGTTTCGGATTTTCTGCGCTGATTGATCTTTACAAAAAATCGCCTTATTACATCGATGAGCAAGGCAAGGACTGGGTGGAGGCTGATGAGATGCAGCGCAAGGTTATGCGCCGAAAAGGTGCAAATCTGCTCATCTTGGCCGATCAGTTTGAAGAATTTTTTACCAACCCTGAAAACTACAGCAATGGTAATCCCGGGATCGAAAGCCAGCAGGCGGTAAACATTTTGTTGGAAACCTATCGGATTGCCGTTGAACAAAACATTCCGGTTTATGTGGTATGCACCATGCGCAGTGATTACATCGGGCAGTGTGCGGCATTTCGTGGTTTACCGGAGGCCATTGGCTATTCACAGTTTTTTGTGCCCCGACTGAAGCGTCAGGAGCTCGAACAGGTAATTGAAAGTCCTGCCGAACTTGCCGGTGGAAAAGTGAACAAAAGATTGGTGCAGATCCTCATCAACAATCTTAACGATGGCTTTGATCAACTGCCCATTCTTCAGCATGCATTAAACCGTATGTGGCGTTTTGCGGAAGAGGGCAAAGAAGAACTGGATATCCTTCATCTCGCTATGGCAGGAGGTATAGAAGGCAAATTTCTTCCTCCGTCACAAAAAGAAAATTTCGCTAATTGGCTTGAAAATCAGCCTCCTTACAAGAAAGAGCTTCTGAAAAAGCCCTCTCTGAAAAATGTGCTTAATGCACACGCCAACGAGTTGATGCACGAAGCATCAAATTATGTAAAAAAGCATTTCGGAGAAGAACTCGAGACCGAGAAAGCGAGTCTTTTTATTGAACATACATTTCGCTGCCTTACCAAAGTGGATGCCTCCAGAGCAGTAAGGAACAGAATGTCATTAGGCGAAATAGCAGGTATTATCGGGCTACAGGAAGAAGACTTCAAAAGGCTTGGCCACGCACTTAATATTTTCAGAGAACAAGGTAATACCCTTATTCAACCGTTTCTTATCGATACTGATAGATCTGAAATAAAGCCAGAAACTGTTCTTGATATCACCCATGAAAGTCTTATCCGTAACTGGATGCAGCTTCATGAATGGGCCGATAAGGAACATGAAAGCCTCAATACTTATCTCGATCTCCGTAAGCAAATGATGCGCTGGAGAGCCAATGCCTTTAGTAATGTGTTTCTGCTGCCTCTTGGAACATTGAATGTTTTTGAAGATTGGTTCAACAAGGTAAAGCCAAACGAATACTGGCTAAAACGGTACCGCAATGATGTACCTGCCAAGGAAATCGGAGACCTTTCAGTTGAGGAAGAACTCTCATTACTCAAAAAATTCCTTAAGGCCGGCATCAGGAAAAACCTTATCAGCAGGCTTATTTTGCGGCATGGCAAAACAATTTCTATAGCCGCTTCTGTTA
>JBEGML010000102.1:0-3235 GCA_041183145.1 Bacteroidota bacterium
CTACCTTTCTCGTTCCTCGAATTTTTTTACCCTCGCAGACTTGCGACCCTGAGGGTGATCTCCTCGGCGCTGGCGCTTTGCCTTCGGAGCTTCCCTCCGGGTGCCCCGCTGTCTGCTTCACGCAAAAAAACCGGTGAATGCAGGGCCGGGAAACTACTTATATCAAGAATATATATAAACCCTTTATGCCTGGTTCTTCAGATGATTTTAGCAGTATTTCCATGTTTTCTTTACGGCAAAGGAGGGAATACTGGAACAGGTGTACAGCTCGTTCCTGAGGTTTACCTGATGGACGAATCGTCTCTGCAATTTTTAGCAAGCGATTAACTTTCTGTTCATCTTTTTGGCGGAGGCTACGTGCAACTTTCACGCGAATGTTTTGCAGTCCGTTCAGTGTCTTCTGCTGTTCGGCCTGGATGCTGGAAATCAGTGAACGGTCGATTTCTGCTATTTCATCAATAAGTTTATTATAAATTTCCTGAACTTGTATGCCGGAATTTTCTCTAAGGAAATCAGGCATGCCACTCTCCCCTGTTTTGCGAATAATCTCTTCAGTTCCTTCAAGCAGATCAACGATTTCGAAGCCTGAAGTATTTAGAAATTCTAGTTGTTTTTCAGGAAGCAAAAGGAAATTTCTGCGAGGTAAAACTACCGGATAAAAAACCTGTGCCTGATTAAATGCCGAAAGCAACTGCAGCCAGTAAGCACATTCACCCGGTCCGCCAATATAGGCCAGATTGGGTAGAATGATTTCCTGATAAATGGGCCGTAAGATAACATTGGGACTTATATTCTGAGGAAATTGCAGGAAGCGTTCCTTCCAAAATTGAATTGTATGTGATTTTGCATTAGCACCGGCTGAAATTGAGTTATCCGCATGCCGCACAAGACGGTGCCTTCCATTTTCATCAAACCAAAACAGATTGAGATTTCTGGGATGAACAGGCCAATCTTTTTCAGATGCAATTCCCGATGCAATAAGCTCTGCTGTCCGTGAAGCTACACATGAGCCTGAGAAACCTGACTCCAATTCAGTGAGCGCAAGGGGCAGAAATTCATTTTTTAACGAAGCATCATTTGCATCAATCACCAGCAGGCCATATTCTCCGAAAGCGGAATTTACCCAATTCCTGGTGGCTTCGGCAAGGTTTTCACCCTTAAGAAAGGCAAGCCACAAATCTTGTCCATCGTGATGCCCGGCTACCTGCGAAAATTCTTCTGCCCATGAGGCATAACTAACTCTTTTTAGTTGTCCTGCCGCCCCGTGAAAATCGGGTTCAAAATTTATTTTCTTACCGAAAAGAGAGAAATCATTCAGTTCCTGAAGATCATGGTCTTCAGAGGCCATCCAGAATACAGGAAGAATAACTGAATTTGCAGCTCTGCTTAGGTAGGCAGCCTGAGCAACTACAGAGCAGAGTTTGTACCATAGGAATAATGGCCCACCCGCAAGGCTCAACTGATGGCCGGTGGTAATGGTAAAGGTATTTTCATTTCTGAGCCGCTCTATATTGCGCTTTATTTTCGGGAAGGAATGCAGGGCATTGGCATTCTGATTCAGCAGGACATCGGCCAGTAATTGCCTGCGTTTCACAGGGTAATTTCTTTCCTTGAGCGCCTGTTTAATCCCTTCTGCATCAGAAGAAAATGGAAGTTGTACTCCGGTATGATGCTTTGAAAATACCTCGGTAAGAAACCCTGGCCAGAGACCAGGTTGATCTATGATTGTATGTAATTTTATATTATTCAATTAATATATTATATAATCATATAAAATTTAGCCGGTTTATACCTGAAGCGGTAATCATCATGAGTGATTTTTGCAGAAAGACATTGTAAAATTATCCAAAAAAATGGTAGGTGGTTATGGATGTTGTGAATCAGTTAAAGACTCCTGCCACCAATATATCATCGGTTTGTGTTTCATCCCCACGAAAGTTATAGTGAAAACTTCTGAGTGTGCGGTTTAGTTCTTCATGACCTTCAGCCGCATGTGAAGCCAGCAGTTCATAAAACTTACGTCTTGTTAGTTTTTTATTTCCCGCATGATTGAATTGATCCGGGTATCCGTCAGTAGACATTAAGAGAGACTGCCCTTTTAATTTTTTGAAATGGTGAGTAGTAAATGCTATATCCCTTGGTGGATTTCCAATACTGTATTTATCAGGTTTGATTTCACTGTAGGAACTATCCTGATTGATCAACAGAAGCGGCTGATTTGCGCCACTCCAGAGGAAAGAATCCGAAGTGTTGTCAAAACAAAGTATGCCCGCATCCATGCCATCTGTAACAGCATCATCTGAGCTAAAATGTTCATGCACCTTAACAGCGGTAAAATCAAGAATTTTACCCGGATCACGAAGGTTTTCTTCGAGTACAGCAGCTTTAAGAGCATCACTGCAAACCATACTAACCATTGCGCCCGGAACACCATGGCCGGTGCAATCGCATATTGCCAGAATCCATCCTTTATCATCAGCATGAAACCAATAGAAATCTCCGGCTACGATATCTTTTGGCAGATAAAGAAAGACGAATTTTTCAAGAACATTCACAATAGAAGAAAGCGTTGGCAGCATTGAATTTTGAAGTCTCTGTGCATATAGAATAGAATCTGTAATTTCCCGGTTTTTGTTTTCGAGTTCACCATTTTTCATGCTGAGTTCAAGGGTTCTCTCCTGAACCCTTGATTCAAGTAATTCTATGGAGCGCCTCTGGTCTGCTTCCCTTTCTTTTTGGAGTTGACGGATGCGGCTTGTTATACCGAATGAGAAGATCAGCGCATCAAAAATCAGGCCCAGTACAAACCATGGATTTCTTTCCATATTTGAGTTTAGCGGATTAATCATCATTGAGACAAAAACAGCAATGATGGAGCTAATCATTATGGTATTGCCAATAAAGAGAAAAATAGCAGGTTTATAGCCTTTTTTCATAGCGCCCCATGACGAAACTCCCACTAAAATGTAGCACCATAAAACAAGAATTGCTAACAGAAAAAGTGTCATGCCAAATAACATTATAAATGCAACCTTACTTTTGTCGGGTAATTCAAGCAAAAAGCTTAGAATACCTGCAGACAGTACTATAAAAAGACCTAATCTGATGAGTTTACGATTAGAGGCCTGCAAACTTTGGGCAGGGAGGTAATCCAATACAAATGCCAGATAAGCAGAGAATCCAATTAAGAAAACGCCCATAATGTTGATTTCATATTCTTTATCTACAAAAAGTG
>JBEGML010000103.1:0-4229 GCA_041183145.1 Bacteroidota bacterium
ATTGTTTTGCTTCGGGGTCTAATAGATAAAGCAGAGATGTCTTTTTAAGAGCCAAAGACTCTAAAAACAATTTCAATTTTAATAAGGTTGATTTTAGTCCTTTGTTAGAATTCACTTTTAACCTTGCGGGACTTTCGCCGTGATGCTGAACAACTACAGGGAGTTTATGCCTTGACAGGCAAATACTGAAGAAGAGCAGATGGTCAAAACTTGAACAATTAATAATCGTGTTTTTGTTTTTACCGGCTTCTTCCTTGAGTTTCTTCAATAAACTTGATGAGTAGAACCCCAGTCCTCTGCCTACATCAAAGGCGGGGAAAATCCTGAACAGAACATTTTCAATAGTTTTTTCGTCTTGCTTTTTGGCAAAGCAATCGGCCTTCCAGCACTCTACATCGAAATTGGGATGGTATTTCTTAAACTTACGGGCATAAATTGAACCGAAGCCATAAGTAAACCACGAATCTCCGTTGTGCTTTCTGTTAGGGTATTTTTCATCTTTGAAATTGAAGTCGATGTAAATTACCCTGATTTTGGACATGTCTGCTTCACGCGAACCATACAGAAATTGGTTCATGGGACAAAGTTAATTGTTTTTTTGAGCTTGTTTCTAGTCTGATAAGTTATGCTTGCAGCATTTAGTTGAAAACAACATGTTATATTATGGTTGCGTATCTATTGTTCAGGGATTGCTTTTTGTTAAATTTGCTGCCTTGCACATTTGGGATTTTATGACAGCTATACATTCTGACCTTCAGGAAACTCTTCACGGCAGCAAAATTGTTGTTCTTGGTGGAATGGGATTCATTGGGTACAATTTATGTTCAGAACTTTTGAGCAAAGGCGCTCATCTGTGTATTATTGATAACTGTTTTAACAGTACAGAGAAAGGGTTTCAAGGTTTTGAGGGGAGCTTTGAATTCGTGCGCGAAAGTGTTTTAAATAGTGATATATATCATCATTTTGAAGACGTTGATTATATTTTCCATTTGGCTTGTGTGCAAATCAATCATTCTGCCAAGGATCCTGAACTAGACCTGCAAGTGAACGCATTGAGTACATTGCGTATTCTTGAGCGCTTGCGGAATGGTAACTTCCCAAGGCTTAAAAGATTTATATACACTTCTACTACTTCTATTTACGGAAGTCCCGAGAATTTGCCCATACATGAAAATAGCCGCCCTGAGATTCTCAATCACTATGCGGCATCAAAATTGTTAGCTGAGCAATATGTAATGTTGTACCATCTGAGCTATGATGTTCCTGCCACGGTTATCCGTTATTCAAATGTTTATGGTTATGGGCAAACGCCGCGAAATCCGTATTGTGGTGTACTGGGAAAGTTTATAGATTCGGCACTCAACAATCAGCCGCTTGTGGTTTTTGGAGACGGAGAACAAACCCGAGATTATACTTTTATTGATGATGCCGTCTCTGCTACAATACGCGCAGCAATTCATCCGAAAGGTCTGGGAGATGTTTTCAATATTGGTACAAGCGTTGAGACATCGGTAAATCAGCTTGTCAGGTATATTTCTCAGGAAATTCCTTCTGTTCAAGTTAATCACATGCCCGAAAGAGATATTGATAACATAAGGCGCCGAGCGTTAAGCATTTCTAAGATCAGTCAGAAGTTGGGCTGGGTTCCGAAGGTTACCATTCAGCAGGGAATTTCAATGACCATTGACTGGAACCGAAAGGCTCTTTCATGAGTAAAAGAATTTTTATTGGGTACAACAATATTGTTTCTGCAGGCACCACGCTTAGGCAAGGTTTTGCCTCGCTAGGACAAAGGGCTGATTTTTACAGCAATGAGAGAACGAAACACCTTTACGATTACAATGATGCCGATAGGCCAATTGAAATAAGATTTCCTAAGAATAGACTATTCGCGTATTTCAAGCTGTTATTTCATTTATTTAAACTGATAATTTCTTACGATTATTTTATTTTTCTTCAATTAAGTGGCAATCTGTTGGAACATTACAGGGATGTGAGGATTCTTAAATTTTTTGGAAAGAAAACGATGCTCATTTTGTGCGGTTGTGATGCACGAATTCCGGAAAGTGTTGAATCCTATAAATGGAATCCCTGCTCTGAATGTAGTTTAGAGTACAAAGGATATGTGGGATGTGTCATAGAACAAAAGAAGAAAAAACTCAAGGCTGCTCAGAATGTTTTTTCGATTATTGCAAGTCCGGATGAGTGTTCGGGATTCTTGTCAAAACCTTATTTCACCTTTTATTTCCCTATTGATCTGAGTGATTATACCCCATCCTATCCCGGAATTACTGAGCCATTTGTAATTGTTCATGCTCCTTCTCATCACCATGTTAAGGGAACAAGATATATAAATGCCGCGGTTGAAAACTTAAAATGCCGCCTGCCTTTTATAGAATATATTTGTATAAGCAAGGTTCCACGTCATACAGTGCTGAGCACTCTTCAAAAAGCTCATTTGGTAATTGACCAGATGCTGGTTGGCTTCTATGGTGTTCTGGCTGTTGAAGCTATGGCGCTGGGTAGACCGGTAATTTGTTACATCAGGCCTGACATTTGGAATCACCTAAAGGATGAATGCCCAATTATTAATGCTAACCCTGATAATCTGTCCGAAATTTTATTTTCATCAATTAATAATAAAGAAACACTTAAAGATCTGGGCTTAAGATCGAGGAGTTTTGTAGAAAAATTCCATGAATCTTCTCGTGTTGCGCAATCTTTGATCTCTCAATTCAACTCTCTGAAAAGCAAGCCATGAGTATATTAAGGCAATTTTCGCGTGATACGATTCTGTATGGTCTTGGAAAGGGCTTAAAGAAATTTATTGGTCTTTTGCTCTTGCCTTTCTATACTAGAGCCCTAAGCCCAGCTGAATTCGGTATTCTTGATACTCTGGGTGCTATGATGTTTTTTGTGACAGTATTTTTTACCATGGGTCTTGATTCCTCATCTTCGTATTTTTATTTCAAAACCCAGGAGGAAAAAGAAAGAGGGGAGATTTTATTCACGGCTTTTTGCTTGCGTTTGCTCGCCATTATTCCCTCGCTTGTCTTAAGTTTTTTCTCCTCCGATATTTCAATGTGGTTGTTTAACAGTGAAGAATACTCCGTGTCAGTATTAATAACATTGCTGCTTATACCTGCAAATATGATAATGAGTGAACAAGAACTTATCTATCGTTTTAATCGAAAGGCGTGGAGTTACAATATCATCACCATTTCCAAGTCTTTATGTAATATAGTTGGCGGGCTACTTTTGGTTGTACACTATAAAATGAGTGTTTCTGGCGCCCAGCTTGCCAGTTTATTGAGTACAATGCTGGTGATTACAGCTTCTTTTTATTCATTTACCAGATTCCGATATATTTATCATTTCAGTATAGCTCAGGCTAAACAGCTTATCAGATTTGGTTTTCCTTTAATATGGGCAAGCTTGGGTGTTTGGGTATACTCTGTATCAGATCGATTTTTTCTCATGCACTATAACACTTTCGATGATATAGGTTTTTATTCCATCGGTAGCACTTTTTCTCAACCACTCGGCCTATTGAATATGGCTATTCAAATGAGTTTTGGAGTTTTGTTTTATGAGGTCTATCACAAGGAAGAGTCTGCTGCAAAAGAGCAAAGCAAATTTATGATGCGTAATATTTTATACATCTATGTAAGTGTGGCATTGCTGGCAGCGGTTCTTTTAAGTGTGTTCTCTTATGAGATAATAGGACTAGTTGCTACAGATAAATTTATCAAAGGGATAGTGGTTATACCGGTCTTAACGCTTTCACTTGTTTTTGCTCAGTCTATTGAGATAGTACCCGCAGGGATTTCATTGGCCGAAAAAACTTGGCATTTTACTTGGATAATCATCGTAGCTGCTGCAGTTAATGCCGGTCTGAATTTTGTTTTCATTCCATCTATGGGCTATATGGGGGCCGCAATTACAACCTTACTTGCTAACATAACCTATTTTGTTCTGGTGGATTTTGTTTCAAAGCGGTATTTTGATTGCGGTTTTTCAAGATGGCGTATTTTTGTTTTGGCAGGATTAGCACTCACTATAGCATTGTATTTTCCACTCAATGAAATTTATTTTGGCAGGCACTTCAGTTTCGTTTTTAAAATTTCAGCTATTATTTTATATCTTATTTTACCTTTTATTTTCGGAATTCTTGATTTAAAAATGATTATTCAGAAAATCAAGAAATTACCCACCTGATGAAGGTGTGG
>JBEGML010000104.1:0-3605 GCA_041183145.1 Bacteroidota bacterium
GTTATATAGGGATAAATCTCATTTTTATCGAACACACCCGTTTCCTTATATTTCTTAAAAACAGATCCGTAGGTATCAATACCCCAAACCTTGAGGGCAGGATTTTTCTCTTTCAAAAAACGCGCGGTACCGCATATGGTTCCGCCTGTGCCCACACCAACCACCAGATGCGTAATCTTACCCTCTGTTTGTGCCCATATCTCAGGCCCTGTTGATTCGTAATGTGCCTGCGCGTTGCTGGGATTGTCATATTGATTCGCCTTCCAGGAATTTGGCACCTCGCTTACAAGCCTTGAAGAAACAGAGTAATAAGATCGGGGGTCTTCAGGATCCACATTTGTAGGACAGACGATTACCTCTGCACCTAGGGCACGCAGGGCGTCAACCTTCTCCTTACTTTGTTTATCTGTAGTGGTAAAAATACATTTATAGCCTTTGATAATGGCAGCAATAGCAAGTCCCATACCGGTATTTCCGGAAGTGCCTTCGATGATGGTACCACCTGGTTTTAATAGTCCGTTTTTCTCAGCGTCTTCAATCATTTTCAGCGCCATACGGTCTTTAATGGAGTTCCCAGGATTGAAAGTTTCAACCTTTGCCAGCACAAGGGCAGGAATATCTTTTACGAGGGTATTGAGTTTTACCATAGGCGTGTTTCCTATGGTTTCGAGGATGTTTTTTGCGTACATGGATTTGAATTCGAAAGCGAAGGTAAGTTATTGCAGAAAATTACCGCTATCTCATCGAAAGAGCCTTTGAAGGGGAAATTCCAGAGATGATAGCGGATGGAATAAGCAAAGATGCAAAGCAGACCAACCAGGTGAGAATGTTAATCCATAAGAATGACGACCACGACCAGGAAACCGGCACCCATGCAATATAGTAACTGGATTCATCGAGGCTTACAAGGTGAAAATGATACTGAAGAAACATTAGAAGCAAACCTATCAGATTGCCTCTTACGATGCCTCGTGTAGCCAGCGCAGACGCCTTTAAAAGATAGATGGAGCGAATGCTGCCATCAGTGGCACCCATAGCTTTAAAAAGGCCAATTGTTGAGGTATTCTCAAGTATCAGAATCAGCAGAGCAGTCACCATATTGATAATGGCCACAGCTGCCATAAGTCCGAGTATTACCCAGAGATTTAAATCCTGCAACTTCAGCCAGTCAAACAACTGCGGGTATTGTTCCCGAATACTCACTCCGACGCAATCAGCGGGCAGAATTTCATTAACCTTTTCTTTAGTGGCATCAAGTTCATCAAGACCGCTAATGCCAATTTCAATACCGCCGCGAGTGTCGTTACTCCATTGGTTAAGCTTACGTACCAGCTTCATGGAACCTAAAACAAAACGTTTGTCGAAGTCTTCGAGGCCTGTGCTAAAAACTCCTGCTACACGAAGCTTACGAACCCTATTTGGCTGTTGTACAAAAAAAACCAGCACTTTATCACCGGCAATTAATTTGAGTCGGGAGGCGATATCTGCCCCGAGCAAAATACTTAGGCCGGAAGTATCACGGACCATTTCCTCCACAGAACCGGACAAGAGGTTTTTATGAAAAAAGGAAAAGTCGGCATTATGAGGCAAGCCTTTAAAAACCATACCTTCAATTTCATCGTTTGCCTTGAGAATACATGCCTTTGTGGCAAACTGCTGAACGTACTTGACGCCGGGAATGGCACGCAGATTGCTTTCCAGGTTCGCAGGCGCAATCAGAGGTACAGATTCCATACTTTGTTCATTGCTGTATGGGAGCACACTGATATGAGAGCCGAAGCCAATAACCTTATGGGTAATGGAATCTCTAAAACCATCAAGAACAGAAACAGAAACCATCATCACTGCAACACTTAGCGCAACGGCAAGCACAGAAATACGGTACAGCACCTTTGATGGCGAATCAGGTAACTTTCCGAATACTCTCGTACTTTTAAGCGCTGTAAATGAAACGAAACTCATGGCCTTAATTGCAAAAGTAACCATACTGACAATAGCAACAGTACTGATGTTTCACCCGGGCAGCAGCGGAGCTATTGTATGCGGTGCCGAGAGAATGCCGGAGCTGCTTCAGAAACTTGGAGAAAGACGCACTGCGGTGCTGAGCAATCATACGGCAAAAGTTGGCAGTCTGCACCTTGTAGACACGCTTTTGCGCTCAGGGGTAAAACTGGTAAAGCTATTTGCGCCTGAACATGGATTTCGGGGAACTGAAGAAGCGGGTGCAAATATTCAATCAGGCATAGACGCTCAAACCGGCTTGCCCGTAGTTTCCCTTTACGGAGAAAGAAAGAAACCGGGCATTTCAGATCTGGCAGGAGTAGATGTTGTGGTATTCGACATACAAGATGCCGGGGCGAGATTTTTCACTTATATCAGCAGTATGACGCTGATGATGGAAGCCTGCGCTGAAAATCAGATAGAGTTCATCATTTGCGACAGACCAAATCCTAATGGAGGAGTGATCGACGGGCCGGTTCTGGAGAAGGAGTTTAAATCTTTTGTTGGCATGCATCAGGTTCCTGTTATGCACGCCATGACGATTGGAGAGTATGCCCTCATGGTAAACGGAGAGGGCTGGATGAAGAACGGCGTCAGAGCGAATCTGCAGATATTAAGTTGCCTGAACTATTCACACGACAGCCCATATTCGCTACCGGTAAAGCCATCTCCGAATTTAGGCAGTGATATTGCCATAAAAGCCTATCCGACACTCTGCTTCTTCGAAGGCACAGACATCATCAGCGTTGGCAGAGGCACGAGCAGGCCCTTTGAGAGAATGGGCAATCCGGATTGGGACAGCACAAATTGTAACGATCGTTTTATTCCCCGGCCCATAGCAGGTGTGAGTATGAAACCTATGCACGAAGGAAAAATATGCTTTGGTATTGATATCAGTAAAGACAGCCTGCTGGCGAGGGGCGGCGTGCATCCTGAGTGGATCATTCGTGCCTGGGAATCAAGCGGCAGGCCTTCTGTTTTTTTTAACTCATTCTTTAGCAGACTTGCGGGAACGAAGAAGTTAGAGCATGATATTCTTTCAGGTAAAAAAGCTGAAGAAATACGTGCCTCCTGGCAGCAGGATATTATAAATTTTAAAAAGATACGATCAAAGTATCTTCTATATCCTGCTTAAGATGTGTTATCAGGTCTCACTGGGCTACGATAAAATGTCAATTTCTGCTCATTACCAAATTCCATTTGGTGAAGAGCTGAGTTGGGAGCCAATTTTCTATGAGAGCGGATTTAATTTTCCGCAGTGGCCTGTGATAAGTGATTACGGGCAAACAAAATTCAGTCTTATGCGCTGGGGACTCATTCCGGGCTGGGTTTCAGACAGGCAGAAAGCGATGGAACTTCGTTCACACACTCTTAATGCAGTATCAGAAACAGCAGCGGAAAAACCCTCCTTCAGAACCGCGATGAAGCAATTTCCGGTGGTAATTCCTGTGGGAGGATTTTTCGAGAACCGACATGAAGGCAAGAGCAGAATTCCCTATTTTATTTCGGGGAAAGGAGAGCGGATTTTATCACTTGCTGGAATTGCTGACATTTGGAAAGAAAGTGAAACACAAAGCGTCATATACAGTTTCAGCATACTCACC
>JBEGML010000105.1:0-6101 GCA_041183145.1 Bacteroidota bacterium
AGTCAGAGGTCCGGGAATTTGGCTGGAAGATATTGATATACTGGAAACAGCTCCGATTGTACTGCGCAACCTGAATAAAACCACTGCTATTTCTGTGCCTTTGCAGATTGAGGATAATAGAGCAAATATTGAATATGCCACAAAGACAATTCGTGTTGAAATTCCTGTGGAACGCTACACCGAGAAAATTTTAGAGGTGCCTGTAGTGCTTACTAATGCCCCTGCAGGATATATTGCTAAAAGTTTTCCTGCTAAAATCAGGATTAAATTTAATACTTCACTTAGTCTGTTTAATCAGATAAAGGTATCAGATTTTGAAATCTATGCTGATCTTAAAAGTGTTGAAAATGCCGGTAGCCAGAGGCTTAAACTAAAGGTCAAAAGACAGCCTGAAGGAATCAGCGGATTGAAACTGTTGCCTGAAAAGGTAGAGTATGTCATTCGTAAACCATAGTATAAGACCTTTGATTGTGGGTCTCACCGGTGGAATTGGTTCCGGTAAAACTACTGTTGCTGCTATTTTTTCTGCTTTAGGAGCGCCTGTTTTCCTTGCTGATGATGCCGGAAGAAAAGCTTATGACGACCCGCAGGTCTGTGAACGGGTGGTTGAATTATTGGGTAGAAGAATTCTCAATGAAACCTCTCAACCCGATAGGTCTCTCATCGCTGAAATCGTATTCAAAGAGCCTGATAAGCTGAAATCGCTTAATTCAATTATCCATCCTTTCGTCAATAAGGCTTTCAGAACATGGCTTTCTGCCATGAATGATTCAATACCCTATGTCATAAGAGAGTCGGCCATAATATTCGAATCAGGCCTTTCCGATGAGCATGATGTTTTGATCCAGATTTCCGCTCCTGAAGAATTGAGAATCAAGCGCGTCGTCAGGCGCAACCATATAACAAGAGAAAGTGTGATGAAAAGAATCGCTGCACAGTTATCAGACTCTGAACGCGAGGCATTGTGTAATTTTGTTATTGTTAACGATGGCCAGCATCCGCTCATTCCCGAGGTGCTTCGTATACATCAAATGCTATCCGATGAGAGTTCTCAATACCGAAGAAATAAAAAGCGCCGATAAAAAAACGATAGATTCAGGGCAGATTAGTGCCCTTGATTTGATGGAGAAGGCGGCTTGCGCATGCTTGCCCTACATCTTTAAAGAACTGGCATGGCGCAGTCAATTGTTGATTTTTTGCGGGAACGGAAATAACGGTGCTGATGGTCTTGTAATCGCCAGACATGTAGCTCAAACCGGTAAAGAGGTGATTATTGTAAGCGATGATGATGATCAAAACAAATCTCAACTTTTCCTTACAAATAAGGCGAGGTTGGTTGGTTATGATGCAGTACATTTTGTCACTTTTGAAATTCTCAACTCCACAGTGTTTCTCTCCGGAGATCTGCTGATTGTGGATGCTATTTTTGGAACAGGCTTAAGAAGTGCGGTTAAGGGTGATTTTATTCACTGGATCAGCTGGATTAATCAGAAAAATGCGACAGTAATTTCAATTGATATGCCTTCTGGATGCCCAGGGGACGCAGTTTTTTCTGATGAAAAAAATCCTGTTGCAGTAAGGGCATCCATGACGCTTACTTTTCAGTTTCCCCGTTTATCCTCCTTCATTTCATTGTGGAGGGCTTTCATGGGTAATATCATTTTCTTGCCTGTCGGTTTGCTTGAACCTGAGGTATTTGAGGATAATTATTTTTTTGTAGATCGTAATTTTGCCTGCTCCCTAGTGTGGGATAGAAATCAGAGCTTTCATAAAGGAAATTTTGGCCATCTTTTTCTTGCTGCCGGCAGCTCGCTATACACCGGTGCTGCTATTCTGGCTTGCGGTGGGGCGCTGCGTTCTGGTGTAGGTTTAGTGAGTGCATTTGTCCCGGCTTCCGTAAAAACAACTTTAAATATTGCGTGTCCGGAGGCTATTGTGAGGTGTTCTGAAGATAATTTGTTTCTTTCAGGAACCCCTCGAATCAACGACTATTCCGCCGTGGCTGTTGGGCCGGGAATAACTAAAGCCGACTCTTGCACATTACTGTTGAAATATATTATTGGGGAATGTCGCCTGCCCTTGTTGTTGGATGCTGATGCTTTGAATATTCTCTCAGAAAACCCTACATGGCTTGCATTCTTGCCGCCAAAGACTATTCTCACTCCTCACCCCAAGGAATTTGAAAGATTGGTTGGCAAAGTGAAGGAGGGGCCTGAAACCTGGAGCGCATTGAGAGCATTTGCCGCAAAATGGGATCTGGTGGTTGTACTAAAGGGAAGGAATAGCATGATAGCTACACCAAACCGGAATATTTATTTTAACGGAAGTGGAAATGCAGGAATGGCTAAGGGAGGCTCTGGTGACGTTCTCTCCGGGATAATTGGGGGCCTGCTTGCTCAGGGCTATTTGCCGGAACATGCCGCTATTCTTGGAACCCATATTCACGGTGTTGCAGGTGATTTTGCAGCTTCTGATCAAGGTCAGCACGGAATGACCCCTCAGAGTATTGTTCATTATCTTGACAAGGCTTGGTTGAATTTGAAAACTTCAAGCATAATATAGTCATTTCTGACCAATAATCCTAAATCTGGATTGTTAAAAAAAATATTTTCTTTAGCTTTGCAATATGAGGATTTTAACAGTTTTGATTCTGGCTATCATCTGTACGGTCTCTATAAGTTCCTGCAATAAACAGACAGTGGGCTGGGATGATCGCCTGAATGGCCGCTGGGTAGAGGTTGCTCCTCAGAATGCTAAATCATTGCCTGCAGGCTGTGAAATTGTGTTCGATCAGAATTTTATGTCTATCTGCAACAGCACTCTGGGTTCTGATCTTAATGCTAAATCGGGAGTCAATTCCGAAAACGGGCAAATCTGGATTAATTACAGACTTAGCGGTCAGAGACATACTGAATACAGATATGACTATGCTTTCGACGGAGATTATTTATGGCTCTCTGAGGAACAGTCAGATAATTTCCTTTCAGTAGTATCCTCGGGGGCAGCAAAGAAATATATCAGGAAATAAGCAGCTTGAACATCATTTTTGTTGATTCGCTTCCTGAACGCCTCAGACTTATTTTGCGTGAACGGGGTTTTAATGTAATTCAGGGCGAAAAATTATCAGTTTTAGAGGTTCTGGAGCAGTCAGGATTACAAGATTGCGGTATAGTTATTCGCAGTAGATTTCCTATAAATCAGGATTTTTTGCAAAGCACTCCGCATCGAATAAAATTTATTGCCCGCTTTGGTGCCGGGATGGAAAATATTGATACCCGGCTTTGTGCTTCAATGGGCATTAAATGCTACCACTCCTCAGGAGGTAATCGCGAAGCAGTTGCAGATCACGCATTGGGATTGCTAATCTCTTTATCAAAACGTATTTCAAAGTCGTTTATGGAAGTGCAAAACGGACTTTGGCTCAGAGAGCCTAACCGCGGTTGGGAGATTGATGGAAAAACAATGGGAATACTTGGGTTTGGTAACACAGGTAGTGTTTTTGCAAAACGTTTGCGGGGTTTTAATTGCAAGGTTCTTGCATATGATAAATATTTGCCCGAGGGATATGCGCGGGAATTTGATCACGTTATGGAGTCAGATCTGGAAACGATATTTCAAAATGCCGATGTACTTTCTCTGCATCTCCCGCTTACCTCTGAAACTTTGGGCTGTGTTGATGAAGCTTTTTTGGCAAGATTTAACAAGCCTATCTGTTTGATTAATACCTCGAGGGGAAAAATAGTTAATACAAGTTCAGTAATCACCATGCTTGAAAGGGGGGCACTTACCGGCTTTGGAGCCGATGTACTCGATATTGAATCAGGATCGTTTGAAAATCTTGATGTAAATGCTGCATCACTGATGAAAAGGCTATTTGTTTTCGATAACGTTGTTGTTACACCACATGTTGCAGGCTGGTCTAATGAGGCCAATGAAAAAATGTCGGTGATGCTTGCTGCACAGATTATGGAAGATTTTCCGCTTACCTGAGAATTTCCAATCTGTAAGAGTCCAGACGGATTAAGATAAATAGTAATATCGTAAATGACCATAACGAGGACCCGCCATAGCTGTAAAATGGCAGCGGAATTCCGATTACCGGGGCAAGACCGATAGTCATACCGATGTTAACCGCAATATGAAAGAAAAGAATAGAGGCAACTCCGTATGCGTAAATTCTGCTGAAGGCTGACCTCTGTCTTTCTGCAAGGTAAACAATGCGCAATAACAGTATCAGAAATAAAATTACCACAAGACTGGCACCAAGAAAGCCCCATTCTTCGCCAACTGTGCAAAATATAAAATCGGTGCTTTGCTCAGGTACGAAGTCATACTTTGTTTGCGTGCCATTGAGAAATCCTTTTCCGGAAAGACCACCTGAGCCTATGGCAATGAGAGATTGGTTGACGTTGTATCCGGCTTTTTTCAGATCTGATTCCTTTCCCAAAAAAACATTTATCCTTTTCTTTTGGTGAGGTTCAAGATGATTGAATGCATAGTCTACACTATAAATAACACCCGCAGAAAGAAGGAACAGACCTGCGAGTAAAGCCATGTTCTTGCGGTTTTTCTTTAACAGAATAAATAGTATGAGTGCTATAATAGCCAGTATAGCGATTAGAATAAATTTGTCTACCAATAGGGCAAGTAAAAACAAAACCGCAACAATGAGCCCAAGTAACAGGTAGTTTCCCGATAAACCTTCACGGTAGAACATGAGGATAAACGCCGAAAATACGAGCGCGATTCCGGTTTCATTTTCCAGTAATATGAGTAACATCGGAACACCGATGAAAAGTCCGGAAATAATCTTGGTTCGGTTATCCTCAAATCTCACATTCAATCCGCCAAGGTATTTTGCCAGTGCCATGTTGGTGGCGAATTTTGCAAACTCTGCAGGTTGTATCCCAAATTCTCCAACCCTGAACCAGGATTTACTTCCTGAAACCTCTCTACCGAGAAACAATACGGCCACAAGAGAGATAAGAGCAATGCCATAAACGGGGTATGCAAAGGCGGCAAAGAAGCTCCCATCTATCAATATAATTGCAATGGCAAGTAGAAAGGAGCTCGTGATCCAAATCATCTGTTTGCCATATTTCTGGCTAATATCTGTTATGGCCTGATGCTCTTCGTTGTAGACAGATGCATATACGTTCAGCCAACCTGTGATGACCAGAACAAGATAAATTCCGATAGTCCACCAGTCAAGATGCACAAATGCATTTTCTTTTTTTCTCATGGTTTTTTCGAGGGCTTTTCAGGTTTGTTTTCAGTAGCTATAACAATGCCCTCGAGCATTCTTTTTTCCATGTCTGGTCTGCTGATGCTGTCTGTCAGGTATTTTTCCATCATCAGACTTGCGATAGGAACCGCCCAGGTGGCGCCCCAGCCTCCGTTTTCAACAAGGACAGAAATAGCAATTTGGGGATTTTCGCGCGGTGCAAAACCAACGAAAACGGAGTGGTCTTTTCCATGAGGATTTTGCGCCGTTCCTGTTTTGCCGCAAACCGTGATGTTTTTGAGTCTTGCAGCAGTGGCTGTTCCTGCTTCTACCGCACCCTGCATTCCATCGATGATATTCTTGAAATGTACCTTGTCTACTTTGGTGTAGTGCTTGACGCTGAAATCAGATTTTATTGTCCTTTCAGGCTCTTTCCATCTTACGATATGCGGGGTGTAATACCAGCCTTCATTTGCTATTGAGCACATAATATTGGCCATTTGCAGAGGGGTTACCCCGAGCTCTCCCTGCCCAATTGAAAGTGATACAATGGTTGATGATTTCCACCGGTTTTTCCCAAAAAATTTATCATAGTATTCAACTTTCGGAACTCTGCCCTTTAGTTCCTGAGGTAAATCTGATTGTAGTTTTTCTCCTACCCCGAAACTAAGCACATATTCTCTCCATGCTTTGTATCCTTCTTCTACGGAACGATATTTTTTTTTGTTGTCGATGATGCTTCTGAAAACATAACAGAAGTATGAATTACATGAGGTCTGTACAGCTCCCGGCAAATCCATTGGGCTGGGGTGCGCATGGCACTTCGGTCGGCCGCCCATTACCGGATATCCCATCGAGCATGGATAGCGGGTTTCTC
>JBEGML010000106.1:0-6101 GCA_041183145.1 Bacteroidota bacterium
GGGGATAGTTTAGGAGTGAAAACAAATCCGGCACGATGGTGTTAACCATTCTTAACAACGATATTGGAAAGCGGTTTAACCCCTTTTACAATGGATTTCGTACCTTTGCGACGCAATTTAGAATGATTCTAAATAAACACTATGATTACCGTATCTGAAAGAGCCCGCGACCATGCGCGTAAATTAATGCAGGATGAAAACTGCCCGGCCGGAACTTTTATTCGTGTAGGGGTAGAGGGAGGTGGTTGCTCAGGACTGAGTTACAAGCTTGAATTTGATCATTTGCAGCGAGATGGCGACCAGGCATTTGAGCACAATGGGGTTAAGGTTGTGGTAGACAAGAAAAGCTTCTTGTACCTCGTTGGTACAGAGCTGGATTACACGGGTGGTTTGAATGGAAAGGGCTTTGTTTTTAACAACCCTAATGCATCCAGAACCTGTGGTTGCGGAGAGAGTTTTTCGGTATAATTTCATTGAAGCATGTCTGAAGAAATAATAAATGAAATCACTTCGTCTGAGTACAAGTACGGCTGGACAAGTGATATTGAGACGGAGACGGCACCTAAGGGCCTTTCGGAGGATATTGTCCGCTTTATATCAGCAAAAAAGCAAGAGCCCGAGTGGCTTCTTGAGTACAGATTAAAAGCATTTAAGCACTGGAAGGGATTAAATGAGCCAAGACATTGGGCCTATCTGAAGTATGGCGCGATTGATTTTCAGGATATTATTTATTACGCAGCTCCCAAGGCGAGCAAAACGGTCGATAGTTTTGACGAAGTTGATCCGGAGCTGCTGAGAACATTCGAGAAGCTTGGCATTTCTCTAGAAGAGCAGAAGCGTCTGGTGGGCATGCAGTCAAATGTAGCTGTAGACGCTGTAATCGACAGCGTTTCCGTTAAAACCACGTTTAAAGAAACTCTCGCAGAAAAAGGAATTGTTTTTTGTTCGTTTAGCGAGGCTGTTAAGGAGTATCCTGACTTGGTAAAAAAGTATCTGGGCACCGTTGTTCCGTACACGGATAATTTTTATTCTGCATTAAATGCCGCCGTGTTTTCAGACGGATCATTTTGCTACATTCCTCAGGGTGTTAGGTGCCCCATGGAACTTAGCACTTATTTCAGAATTAATGCTTCGGGAACGGGTCAGTTTGAGCGTACCCTGATTGTTGCCGACGAGGGGTCTTTTGTGAGTTATCTGGAAGGGTGTACTGCACCTATGCGGGATGAAAACCAGCTTCACGCTGCGGTTGTTGAAATCGTGGCACACAAAAATGCTGAAGTAAAATATAGCACCGTTCAAAACTGGTATCCCGGCGACAAAGACGGGAAGGGTGGAATATACAATTTCGTGACTAAGCGAGGTGTTTGCCTGGGCGACTATTCAAAGATATCCTGGACCCAGGTTGAAACCGGATCGGCTATAACCTGGAAATATCCATCGGTAATTTTAAAAGGCCACCATTCTGTGGGCGAATTTTATTCGGTTGCGGTAACCAATAATTTACAACAAGCCGATACGGGAACCAAAATGCTTCATATAGGAAACAACACCAGAAGTACTATTATTTCCAAAGGAATTTCTGCCGGAAAAAGCAACAATAGCTACAGAGGTCTTGTAAGGGTTGCGCGTGGGGCAAAAAATGCCCGGAACTTTTCCCAATGTGATTCTTTGCTGATGGGAAATCAATGTGGTGCTCATACGTTTCCTTATATAGAGATAAAAGACAGCTCTGCCATTGTGGAACACGAGGCAACTACTTCTAAAATTGGTGAAGACCAGATATTTTATTGCAATCAGCGAGGCATCGATACAGAAAAAGCCGTTGGACTTATTGTTAACGGGTATTGTAAGGAAGTTTTGAATCAGCTTCCTATGGAGTTTGCTGTTGAGGCACAAAAATTACTTTCTATCAGTTTAGAAGGATCAGTGGGTTAACAAAATTATTCAGCATGTTACAGGTAAAAAATTTAAAAGCAGGGATTGAGGGATTAGAAATTTTAAAAGGATTTTCTCTTGAGATCCGCCCCGGTGAAGTGCATGCCATCATGGGGCCCAACGGCTCAGGCAAAAGTACGCTGGCAAATGTCCTTTCAGGAAGAGAAGGATATGAAGTATTTGAGGGGAGTGTTCGTTTTTCGGAGAAAGATTTAATGGAGCTTTCTCCTGAGGATAGAGCAAGAGAGGGGTTGTTTGTTGCTTTTCAATACCCCGTCGAAATACCTGGCGTCAGCAACATTAATTTTCTTCGCACGGCCATTAATGAAATCAGAAACTACCACAACCTACCACCCATAGATTCTAAAGAGTTTTTGTCTAGGGTTAAGGAAAAGCAAGCAATGGTTGAGCTGCAAATGGGTCTTGCTTCCCGAAGCGTTAATGAAGGATTTAGTGGTGGGGAAAAGAAAAGGAATGAGGTTTTCCAGATGGCTATGCTGGAGCCCAAGTTGGCTATACTGGATGAAACCGATTCCGGACTGGACATTGATGCTTTGAGAATCGTTGCGAATGGCGTAAATCAGCTTAGGTCGCCTGAGCGGTCCTTCCTTGTGATTACACATTATCAGCGGTTGTTGGATTATATTGTTCCTGATTTTGTTCACGTTATGGTGGATGGAAAAATTGTAAAATCGGGGCCCAAAGAGCTTGCGCTTGAACTTGAGGACAAGGGTTACGATTGGATTCGTCAAGAATTCGCCAGCTCCATAAATAAATCAAATTAAAATGGCAGCAGAAAAGGAATTGGTTGCTTCTGAAGCTATAGCCGGTCTTCCCTCTTTTTTACGGAACGCCCCCAAAGAAAGCGTTCTTGTACCTCAAGAAGCTTGGAAAAAGGCAGTAGATACCTTGGCGCGCTTCTCGGAGCTTCCGGGAAGGTCTACAGAGGAATATAAGTATACCGATACTGATAAATTTTTTCCCTCCGATATCAAACAAGTTGATGTAATCGCCTCCTCCAATGGTGTAAGCCACAATGCCTCGGTTGATGAAAAATCACATCAAATTGTTTTTAGAAACGGAGTTTTTGTAGAGACGGAAACAAGACTACCCAATCACATAAGGGTAACGTGGGGGTCTAAAAACCGATCAGAGGTGCCCCAATATGCTGAGGCATATTTTGCAAGCACTTCTGACCCTGGAGTTGATTTTTTTGCTGCTCTAAATACCATCCGGTTTCACGGAGCTCTGTTTATTGAGGTTTTACCCTCTGAAGGCCTAGAGTCCTCGGTTAGGGTTATTCATCATTATGATTCGGATTCTTCAGTTAGTGAGCTCTATTTTCCAAGGATGTTTATTCATGCCCACCCGGGTGCTAATGCTTGCTTTCTTCAATGGGCAAACAACAAACCCAATGGGCCTGAAAGAAGGGTTGTCGGTGTAACTGAAATTCGTGCTTGTAAAAACTCCAAAATATGTTTCTACCGACTACAGCATGAAGGGAATAATTTTGCACAGATACAAGATTTATCTGTGTTGATTGAAGAGGGAGGAGAAGTGGACACAAACACCCTTACTATTGATTGTGTATGGGTGCGAAATAATCTATCGATAAGGCTTGCCGGGCGCGACGCAACTGCCCATTTGAATGGGTTGTTTATTACCGCGGGAAGGCAGCACTCTGACATGCGAACGCTTGTTGAACACCAGGCAGAATTCTGTAAAAGCAATCAGGTGTACAAAGGGGTTTTAGCCGGAAAGTCTACAGGAGTGTTTAATGGGCGGATATTTGTTTTTAAGGACGCGCAAAAAACAGACGCGTACCAGAGCTCCAAGAATATTTTATTGACGGATGACGCGTCTGTATACTCAAAGCCCCAGCTGGAAATTTTTGCAGACGACGTAAAGTGCTCTCATGGTTCTACAACCGGCCAGCTTTCTGAAGACGCACAATTTTACCTTCAGTCAAGAGGCCTAAGTAAAGAAAGCGCCAGAAGCTTATTGGTTTCTGCCTTTGCCTCTGAGGTTTTAGAAACTCTCAAAAACGACGAGTTAAGGAAAATAGCCACCGAACTGGTATTTGAAAAAATGAACAAGGGGCTCCTTGTTTCCTAACTTAAAGAGGATGGATATTCAGGCAATACGGGCGCAATTTCCAATTCTACAACAGTCCGTTAACGGAAAACCTCTTGTATATCTTGACAACGGCGCCTCTGCTCAAAAGCCATCACTTGTAATTGACGCGATAAAGAGTTTTTCAGAAACATCTTACGCTAATATACACAGAGGGGTCCATACCCTAAGCCAGCAAGCAACTTTAAAATACGAAGGCTCCAGAAGTCGGGTGGCTAATTTTATAGGCGGCTCCCCTGATGAATTGATTTTTACTTCCGGCACAACAGCAGGGTTAAACATGATAGCTGGTGCTTTTCGCAGTAGGGATGATTTTAGAGGGGGTAAGATAATGGTAACGTCGATGGAACACCATTCTAATCTGTTACCATGGATTGCTTTGGTAAAATTTTTAGGTGCTACACTATTGGTTGCTCCTTCTCTGAAAGAAGGCCAGCTGGATGTTGAATGGATTGAAAAAGAATTTCAAAAAGGAGGGGTTCACGTTTTTGCCTTTACTCACGTATCAAACGTTTTTGGCACCCATAGCCCCATTGAAAAAATCGCTTTTCTTGCTCAAAAATATGGAGTTGTAACTGTTGTGGATGGTGCTCAGTTTGTACCGCATCGTAAACTTGATGTGCGCTCACTCGGAGTTGATTTTTATTCATTTGGTGCGCACAAAATGTATGGCCCCGCCGGTGTTGGTGCGCTTTGGGGAAAGAAGGAGCTGCTTGGTTTATTGGAGCCCTGGCAATGGGGTGGAGGTATGATTCAACGTGTTTCCTTAGACAACATAGTGCTTGCAGATGTGCCTCAGCGCTTTGAAGCGGGCACCCCGCCCATTGAGGGAGCAATTGGATTTGCAGCAGCATGCGATTTCATAGAGTCTGTCGGTTGGGCAGACATTGGTTTGCATGAAGATCTGCTGATGAGTCTTGCCGAACAGGAGTTGGCTAATATTCAAGGCGTCCGTGTCTTAGCCCCCGGAGAGGCCAAATTTGGAGTAATTTCATTTGTTTTAAATGGTGCGCACCCATATGATGTAGGAACCATACTTGACCAGATGGGAGTTGCAGTCAGGACGGGTCATCATTGTTGTCAGCCATTGATGGACGAGCTTGGTTTGCCCGGAACCATCCGGGCGGGTTTTGCGTTATACAATACGGTTGAAGAGGTTGAAAAATTGGTTTATGGAGTAAAAAAAGCCATTAAGCTTCTAGGATTATGACTCTTTTCGAAGTACAGCAGGAGATAATAGAGGAGTTTGCCCTATTTGGGGACGACTGGGAGCAGAAGTATGAGCATTTAATCCAGATGGGCAAAGACCTTACGCCCCTTCTTGAGGCAGAAAAGTCAGATGAAAAGCTGATTAAAGGATGCCAAAGTAAAGTTTGGTTACAATCCGAATGGAAAGATAGCCTGGTTTATTTTAGGGCAGATAGTGATGCAATAATTGCCAAGGGCATTGTTGCACTTGTTATCAGGGTGTTAAATGGCAGGACCTCTTCAGAAATATCGTCTTCGGATTTTGAGTTTTTGAATACTATTGGCCTTACTTCGCACTTGTCTCCAACGCGTGCCAATGGGTTGTTAAGTATGATTCGACAAATGAAGCTAGACGCTTCTGTGCTTGAAGCACATTATTCCCAGAGAAAGTAATATGGCGGCAATCATTATTTCGCACGACACAGCCCTAACACAGCGGGTTATTGATATGATAAAAACCTGTTATGACCCGGAAATACCGGTTGATATTTGGGAGCTTGGCTTGATTTATGAATTAAAGATAAGCCCCGAGGCAGATGTTACTGTCACGATGACCCTGACTTCTCCTAATTGTCCTGCTGCGGAAACAATGCCTGCTGAAACCAAGGATAAAATTTCTCAGGTTGATGGCGTTCGTTCAGCAAACATAGAGCTTACATTTGAGCCGCCTTGGGAAAAAGACATGATGAGCGATGTGGCTCAGTTAGAGCTTGGGTTTATGTAGAACCATGGAAATGGATAAGGATATAGTTAACAAGGTTAGTAATAGCGGTCTGGTTGAAATC
>JBEGML010000107.1:0-6130 GCA_041183145.1 Bacteroidota bacterium
GATTATATCATGGGAGCATCTAAAACAAGTCATTTTACAGATAAACAAAACACGATTGCCGTTCTTGCAAAGGCCTTCGGACATCCGGCAAGGGTGGCTATAATCGACTATTTGTTAAAGGTTGATACTTGTATCTGTGGCGATATTGTAAATGAATTGCCCTTGGCTCAGCCAACAGTCTCTCAGCATTTAAAGGAACTTAAATCCGCTGGCTTAATAAAAGGTGACATAGAAGGGAATACCATTTGTTATTGTATTGACGAAAAGGCTCTCGATAAACTGCGTAGCTATTTTTCCAATATCTCAGGCAGATTGGAAAAGAAGAAAAAGTCCTGTTGTTAAACTCACAAACAAAAAATAAAATGAAATTATCTGAAATTAAAAGGCTTCTGACTACTGCTGAAGCAGTAAATTTTGAACTCCGGAACGGAACAGTCGTTCCTGCACACTTCCACGTTACTGAGGTCGGTATCGTTACTAAACACTTCATTGATTGTGGTGGAACCGTTAGAACTGAAAAAGTTGCAAATTTTCAATTATGGGACGCGAACGACTTCGAACATCGTCTGAAACCTCAGAAGCTGCTCAATATTATTGCTCTCTCCGAAAAGGTTTTGGGAATGGAAGATCTTGAGGTGGAAGTGGAATATCAGGCAGATACAATAGGCAAGTATGATCTTGATTTCAACGGTAAAAGTTTCGTACTACTTCCCAAAAAAACTGCCTGTCTGGCCTCGGATTCCTGCGGTATTCCTGCTGAAAAACAAAAAGTAAATTTATCTCAGTTGAATGCAAAAACTTCCTGTAAACCGGGTGGCGGTTGCTGCTAGATTATAATGATGAAGAAGTTTGTTGCAGAATCATTAGGAACTTTTGCCCTTGTATTCTGCGGTACCGGAGCAATTGTTATAAACCAGCAGACAAATGGAGCGATTACACATGTCGGGGTGGCTTTAACCTTCGGACTTGTCGTCATGGTTTTGATTCATGCACTCGGTAATATTTCCGGCGCTCATCTTAATCCTGCAGTTACTCTGGCATTTACCTTAGCTAAAAAGTTTGATCTCAAGCAAGTTGCTCCCTACCTATTCGGTCAATTTCTCGGCGCCTTTTCTGCCAGTATTTTTCTTCAATTTCTTTTTCCGACAAATGAATTTCTGGGTTCTACTATTCCTTCCGGAACATACTCCCAGTCTTTCATCATGGAATTTATTCTGACATTTTTTCTGATGTTCATCATCATGAATATGTCTAGCGGTAGTAAAGAACAACGAATGTTTGCCGGCGTCATAATAGGTGCAACTGTGATGCTCGAGGCTTTGTTTGCAGGACCCATCAGCGGAGCCAGTATGAATCCTGCTCGTTCCCTAGCCCCGGCCATTGTATCCGGACATACAGAGCATTTATGGGTTTATCTCACCGCAACTACATTTGGAGCCGCGGCAGCTATTCCGATTTGGAAATTTCTTAATCATAATGATACAGTTTGAAAATGAAAATCGCATTGTTTAGTGACATTCACTCCAATCTTCCTGCGTTGGAAGCCCTCTTCATTGATCTAGAATTAAGAAAACCTGATGCTGTTTTCTGTTTGGGTGATTTGGTCGGCTATAACATCTGGCCAAATGAGGTCATCAGCGAAATTAGGAAACGCGGAATTCCCACTATTGCGGGAAATTATGATTATGGTGTTGGCAGAGCTTCCCATGACTGTGGTTGTGCATATAAAACTGATGAGGAAAGAGGAATGGGTGAGCAATCAATTGCTCTGACAAACTCCTTGGTAAAACATGATGAACGGATTTATTTACGCACACTCCCCTCACATATTCAATTGGAGTATCAGCTTAATCACGACCATCTTTTTCTATTGATGGTTCACGGAAGCCCCCGTAAAATAAATGAGTATTTGTTTGTCGACCGTGATGAAAAAAGCATGATGCGTATTTTTGAAAATTCAAATGCCGACCTGTTGTTTTTCGGGCATACACACAAACCCTATCACCGTATTTTTGAATATGAACGGGATGGAAAGAAGGCCTACCGCCATGCGGTCAATACCGGTTCAGTTGGTAAACCAAAAGATGGAGATATCAGAGCCTGCTATGTACTTGTCACCATTAATGAAAACAGTAATAAGTTCGATAGAGACAGTATTATTGTTGAATTTATTCGCGTGGATTATGATGTTGAAAAAGCTGCCCGTGCAATTGAAGAAAGTGTTTTGCCAAATGCTTACGCAGATATGTTAAGGAAAGCTTATTAAGAGCCCGTTGAGTGCTTTGTTTCTTGTTTTCTTAACCTCTATCAATAGGTCTATCCTATATGGCTATTAATATTTTCTTTTTACTTCATGAAGCCTAAATCTTACATGACTATTTAATTTCTATGTTTTGCAAATAAACGAGCTAGCTAATTATCCGTTTTAAGTGTTTCCGAAACGTATATAAACGTTTATCTCCCGACTATTCATTTGCAACCTTGTAATTTTGCTTCACGGGTGGGGCAGAACTGCCCCGTGAAAAAAGTAGAATTACACTACACCATCAATTGGCTATAAATTTGTTTGCCAGGTTAAATCGGGCTCAGAGGAATGAATTTCCTAAACTATGATTTGCGCCCTTCCAAATCTATTTCTCTACTTACGCCGATGATCGGCCCTTCCCCCAATCAAGCCTTTCTCATTTATTTTTCCCGTTAATTTTCCGTTTTAAGTGTTTCCGAAACGTATATAAACGTTTATCTCCCGACTATTCATTTTCAATCTTGTAATTTTGCTTCACGGGTGGGGCAGAACTGCCCCGTGAAAAAAGTAGAAATCCTAAATCCAATCCAACAGTCGCAAGTACCGACAGCCATAAAGTGAAATCTGTTTACTTACCGCACATTTTATTAAATTTGTTTAACCTTAGATAACCATGAAAACACTTTTTTTCTCTGTCTCATTGATTTTTTCATCTTTCCTGATGTTGGCTCAAAGCCCATGTCTGCCCAATACTCATAGCCTGGAATTCGACGGGTTTTCCTCTTACGTAGATGTGCCCAATGGCAGTGCTTTGGCTACCAGCAATAACCTAACGGTAGAGGCATGGATTAATCCGGCTTCCTTTGGCGCCACTTCTGCTCAGAACTCGATTTTCTGCAAACACGGCTGGAGCCAGGGAGAAGGTGGCTTCGTGTTGCGCTGTGGGGGTAATGGTGTAGCTTCATTCAATATCGCAGGACTTGATCTATCCGGCAACCCTACAAGCTGGATTGAAGTGGCAACTCAGGCAAATGTGATTCCACTCAGCACCTGGACACATGTTGCGGGAACTTTCGATGGCGATACACTTAAATTGTATGTGAACGGACTTTTATCTGCGCTGACTCCGTTTCAGGGCAGCATCACAGGCTCGTCTTTCTACTCCCCGAAAATCGGCCGGCTTGCTGATAGTTTCGGCGGACGCTATTTCACAGGTCTTATCGATGAGGTGAGAGTGTGGAACCGCGATTTAAGCGCCGCAGAAATCAATAACCGCATGAATCGACACCTTAATCCCGCCGCGGAAACAGGTCTCGTTGGTTACTGGAGCTTCAATGAAGGTTCAGGTACCACTACCACAGATTTTTCATCCGGCGGAGGAAATGCAAGTGTGCTCGGTGCTCTGTTCGTTCCTCAGGTTCCGTTTAGCGGCTCCACCTTTATCGCATCCATTTCAAACGTAGATCAGGATACCATCTGCGCAAATGAAGTCGCCACATTTCTTGCCTCACCAAATGGTCAAGGATATACATTCCTCTGGAGCAATGGCTTTACCGACTCCATCGCCGTTACAAACGTTCCGGGTTCTTATTATGCCATCATTACCGACGGAAATGGTTGCTCCGACACCAGTAATGCTATTCAGCTTGTGGTCAATCCTCTTCCTGCGGCCCCTTTGCTATCTCAGAATGGAAGCGACATTGTGGCCACCAGCGTGAGCGGTATTTATCAGTGGTACAAAGATGGCGCTCCCTTCACAGATGATTTAACAGTAAGCAATGCTGCTTCAGGAAATTATGTGATGCTTGTCGAAGATTCTCTTACCGGCTGTATATCTTCAAGTAACGTCATTACAATCACTACAGGGCTTAACGAATGGTCTAACTCCATGCAAATTTTTCCCAATCCTGCCGCTGATGTTATTTTTATCAAGCAAACATTGAGCACCGGACCTCATACCTGGCAATTGTCAGACCTCTCAGGAAGAAGTGTTGACTCAGGTATACTTCCCGCCGTAAACCAGACTGGCATTGACATTCAGAATTTACAACCCGGTCTGTATTTTCTCCGGATTCTGACAGATTCCGGCAGCCTCTGCACTCCGGTCCTTAAAGAATAATTTTTCCCTGCCTTCGTTTTCTGACCTTTTGTACATTCCTCGTATCTTTACCGGGAAGCAAAATTATGTCAGGAAATATCAGTGAACTTTCAGGCCGAAAAGGTCTAAAAGAAAATCTGTTTGAGCTGCTTGGAAAAGCTGCACAACAAGAGGGTACGCCCGATGCTCAAACCATGGAGCAGCTTGCTTCCGATTTTTTAATCGGTAAAGCAAACGTATATGGCTCAGTTAGTTTCTATGATTTCCTCCGTCCCGAGAACAGAGGCAAGAAAGTTTATGTTTGTAATGGAAGTGCTTGTCTCACCGCTGGGCGGCAGGATAATTTAAAGCAGAAACTCCGCACACGATTCAAAGATGATGAAATCGGAGAAATGTGCTGCCTCGGTCGTTGCCATGAAAATGCCGCCTTTCATTACAATGGTTTGAATTATTCTGGTTCCGACATCGATCAGCTTGATGATATTCAGACTAAGGGAAATACCACAAAGGAGAGGTACCACTCCGAGGCTCTTGGCACCCCGGTATTGATGGAGCCTTTTCCGGGTTTGGATGCTTTTTATTCTTTATGGAAAAAAATATTGCTGGGTTCAGCCGAACAATGTCTGCAGGAGTTGAAAGAATCAGGACTTCGAGGCCGAGGAGGAGCCGGCTTTCCAATTGCGTTTAAACTGGATTCCTGCCGCTTGTCTGAATCTGAGGTGAAGTTCATCGTTTGTAATGCTGATGAAGGTGACCCCGGTGCTTATTCAGACCGCTGGCTGTTGGAGCAAAGACCTCATGCTGTGTTATTGGGTATGATGATAGCGGGCTTCATCACAGGAGCTCGTTACGGCGTTCTTTACATCAGAGGTGAGTATCCTGAATCTGTACAGATTTGTGAAGATGCCATCGCGCAGCTCCGTGCACGTAAACTTATTGGTCCTGCCGAAACGGACGAACAATCGTTCTCTTTTGATTTTAAAATCATAAAAGCCCAGGGCGCCTATATATGTGGTGAAGAAACAGCTTTGTTGTCTTCTATTGAAGGTCAGCGCCCCGAAGTGCGGGTGAGGCCTCCCTATCCTACTCAGAAGGGGCTTTTCAATAAGCCTACCGTTGTGAATAATGTGGAAACACTGGCCTGCATTCCCTGGATTATGCAGCACGGTGGTAAGGCTTTTGCCGGTATCGGGAGAGGAAAATCAACAGGAACAAAGCTTATTTCACTGGATGGATTTTTCAATCGTCCCGGTATCTATGAAGTGGAGATGGGAACACCTTTGGCGGTTGTAGTCAACAATCTGGGCAAAGGATTCCGTGAACCCGTAAAGGCTATGCACATCGGCGGGCCGCTCGGTGGGTTAGTACCCTTGCATAAAATAAACGAACTTACTATAGACTTTGAAAGTTTTTCTTCTGCTGGATTTCTTTTGGGTCATGCCTCGGTAGTTTGTCTTCCAGAGTGCTTTCCTGTGATTGAATATCTCGAACATCTTTTTCAGTTTACCGCACACGAGAGCTGTGGAAAATGTTTCCCCTGCCGTTTGGGGTCTACCCGTGGCTATGAACTTTTGAGTAAAGCCAGAAATAACCGCTATCAGATCAGTCGCGAACTATTCGATGATCTGCTTAATACCATGGAAACTGCTTCTCTTTGTGCACTTGGAGGAGGCTTGCCGCTGCCTGTAAAAAATGCGCTGCAATATTTTCAAAATGAATTGAAACCTTATTTCGTATCCTGATGGAAAAGAAGATTGCTTATATCGATGACAGACCTTACGAAATCA
>JBEGML010000108.1:0-3405 GCA_041183145.1 Bacteroidota bacterium
TACGTTCACCTGCAACTTTCATCAGGTAAAGGAGTGCATCTCCATCGTGGACCAAACTGTCGAACCAAATTTTTCCAAGATATTTTCTTGGATTGATGTCATTGTCAATTGCAACGAGGTCGGGCCTGCAATTGAATCCATGCTCTAGTCTGCCTATTGTAAATGGAAATGATCCTCCACCGTGTGCGAGTGCAATTCTGAGTGAGGGAAGTTTTTCCAGCACTCCGGAAAATATTAATGAGCTAATCGCTCTGGAGGTTTCGGCAGGCATGCCAACCAGCCAGGGTAGCCAGTATTTCTGCATGTCTTTTTCTCCCATCATTTCCCAGGGATGAATAAATACAGGCATATCTAGCTGTTCGCAGGCACGAAAAAAACTAAAAAAAGTATCCTCACCCAGATTAAGTTGGTTGATATTACTTCCTATCTGAATTCCTGCCAGACCAATAGCTTTGCAACGCTCCAGCTCTCTGATTGCAAAGTCGGGATATTGCATTGGTACCGTTCCCAGTCCCAAGAATCTTTTGGGATATTTTGCTACAATGCCTGCTATATGGTCGTTGAGGAAACGTGCAATTTCCAGAGTGTGCTCAGGTCTTTCTGCCCAGTATGAAAACATTACAGGTACAGTAGATAAAACCTGTACATGAACATGATCGCGGTTGCACTCTTCTATTCTGCGTTCAGGGTGCCAGCAATTGTCTTGAATCTCCCGAAAAAATTTGCCATCATCTCTTAACATTCTGGCACAGCATGGTTTGTGATGCTCTAAATGGATAAAACCACCGTAGCCAAAACGATTTTTCCAGAGCGGAATATGCTCAGGAAGGATGTGAGTATGTATGTCTATGGTAAATTGCTCGGCCATTTTAATTCCCGCTTTTGGCAGGAACCGGCGGCTCCATGACATGTCCGCAATGTTTGCAGGTTCTTAATTCCAGGCTTCCGTAAAAGTGACTGAAGGTTTCCTGAAATTGAGTCATGATGTTTTCCAGTTTAAAATAACGCTCAAAGAGTTTATGGTTGCATTTCTCGCAAAACCAGAGTAAGCCATCTTGCTCGCCTTCTCGCCTTTTGCGCTCCATGACAAGACCTATGGTATTCGGACCCCGACCCGGATTATGCGGCACCCGCGGTGGAAGTAAGAAAATTTCACCCTCTCTGATAGGCAGGTCTAAAGCTTTGCCATCCTCCTGAATTTTGACCACAATGTCTCCTTCGAGCTGATAAAAAAATTCTTCACTCTCATTGTAATGGAAATCTTTTCTTGAATTCGGTCCACCAACCACCATCACAATAAACTCCGTATTCTCATAAACCACTTTATTACCAACCGGAGGTTTTAGCAAATGCCTGTTTTCATCTATCCATGCTTTGAAAGAGAAAGGTCGCGTGATACTCATCTTGTATTTTTTGATCGCTCTAAAATAAAAATGATTTTCCTCAGTACCTTCATTCTTTCGCCTTTTTCCTTTATCCTTGTTTTCTTTAAATTCTTTATGAACATTTCACTTCATGGGAAAACCGCGTTGGTATGCGGAAGTACCAAAGGTATTGGCCTGGCCGTTGCTAAAAAACTCGCCGATGCCGGAGCAAGAATTATTCTTCTTGCAAGAGATAAACAGGCCCTGCATAGAGTTCTTCATGATATACCAGGGGAAGGGCACTTTTCAGTCGTTGCTGACTTCTCACATCCTGCACAATTAATTCCCGCTGTTGACGAAGCACTTTCACAGGCCAATCACATTCACATCCTTGTGAATAACACGGGCGGCCCCCCCGGCGGTCCGCTTACTCAGGCTGAACCTGATGCTTTTCGACAGACTTTCAATCAGCATCTTATCGCCAATCATTTGCTCATGCAAAAATTAATGCCCGGGATGAAAGCCTCCGGCTATGGCAGAATTATCAATGTTATTTCAACTTCCGTGAAGCAACCTCTCAAAGGGCTTGGTGTATCCAATACCATTCGCGCGGCAGTGGCAAATTGGGCAAAAACACTTTCTGTTGAACTCGCTCCATTCGGTATTACGGTAAATAATGTTCTGCCCGGAGCAACGGACACCGATCGTTTACGTGGTCTGATATCTGCTAAATCACTGAAATCAGGTCTCTCAGAAGAGGAAATCAGGAATGAAATGCTGGCTGAAATTCCTGCAGCCCGTTTCGCAGAACCAGATGAAATAGCGTCTGCTGTAGTTTTTCTGGCCTCCGGACAAGCTGCTTACGTCAATGGAATTAACCTGCCAGTTGATGGCGGCCGAACCTCTTGTCTCTGATTTTTTGTATCTTGCATCTATGAAAGCACGATTTTCTTTATCTCTTTTAGCAATTTTTGCTCTACTTATTTCGGTAAGTTCTTGTGTAAAGCCTGATGATGAGGTTAATGGTTGTGTTTATGGAAAAACAGCCTATGCCCCCTCAGAATATAAACTTGGCTGTATGACCAAGGCAGAATTTAACAGATATATTCAAAACCCGGGCGGGAGTGTTCAGGGAGAGTTTATCAACAAAGACTTACGCTTCGTAAAAGTAGAGGATTGCGTTAGATGCCGCTAGCAGTATGTTGTAGTATATTTCCGAAGCGTTTGTTGATCAATGCGATAAAGTGCTCATAAGCTTCACACTCTCTGTTCCATTTGAGCCTTTGAGCCAAATGCTCAAGAAAGTTTAGCCCCTCAGCATTGGTAGGGGTATTTGAAAAATTATTGAGGGCGAGGTTCAGCTCTTCTGCGCTTCCGTTAAAGAGCTCGCTGATAAACCAAAACCTGTCATTTAGTCCAAGATGCAAAGACAGATCTAAGGGATTAAGTTTGAAATCTGTATTTTGGGGTTTTGCCGAGGGTTGATCCTCTGATGAATGCGGGGTGCCATCGTTAACCAAAGAAGATGCTAAACTAAAATTTTCCGGTGCTGGCTTGTTTAATACAGGGTTTTCTGCTCTGGTCAAGGGCTGAGAGGAAATTTCCGGCAAAGGATTTATGCTATTTTGGATATCATTTGATTTCATGCCTGCCTCCTCAAAAACAGGCAGCGTTATTTCTTTTTCTCTTTTTTGGACAAGTGCATTTTCTTCCTCGAGGTAATGCAGGTGATTATAAATAATAGATTTTTCATGCAGCTTTCTGATTTTACTGGTAATGAGCTCCAGTTCTATAGTGGGTATTCTGTGCTCGTTTTCAATATTATCATAATGCACCTTTATGCTTCTGATGAGAATCTCAATTTCTTTAAGTATTAATTTCTTGTCAAGTGTATACATGTTCTCTAGTGACGAATTGTGTATTTTTGAAAGTCTGGAAACCGGAAAGACCGGATTCAAACCGTACCATCGACAAATATAACACGATGTTTCTTGAAAATCAACACAGAAAAGGATGGATTGAAGTTATTTCCGGCTCTATG
>JBEGML010000109.1:0-6707 GCA_041183145.1 Bacteroidota bacterium
TCATGCTCACCCCGGCGGTAAGTCGCGACAAAGCATAAAAAAGTAAACCTAAAAGCTCTTGATTAAAGTAAATTAGCATGTTAGGAAATTCAATCTTATGATTAATCAAATCAAGAACTTCTGAATAAAAATTTTCGAAACCGAATAATACTTACCTGCTATTTTTAAAGATTCTATCTGCCTATTTGAAAAGTGAGTAGCCGTGAGATTTTGATTATCTTATATCCTCCCGGCTTATTTCAAATTTTCAGTCTTCATCATCTTAAGGCCATAATCTCTGATTACCCTTATTAGCTCGGTCATATCTCTTCCCTTATCGGTAAGTGAATATTCTGTTTTAGGTGGAACAACTGCAAATACTTCTCGATGAATATAACCATCTTGTTCAAGTTCTCTGAGTTGGGCCGTGAGCATTTTATCTGAAATATGAGGAATGTCTTTTCTGAGCTCACCGTATCTCATGGTTTGATCTTTGAGTCTCCATAGAATCGGGGCCTTCCATGTTCCTCCAATCTGTTCCATCACCAGCTGAACAGGATTGTAATAGATCTTTCCTTTGAATTTGAAATCAGGCATGGCGGCAAAAGGCTTTTTAAATACTGATACTTTCCAAAAAGTACGTAGCATACTCTTGGGTGAAGCACGCTGCAAAAATACTGGGACAATGAATCTTTGCAACACCAAATTCAAAAATCTAAAATATGAAGAAGCTGTCCTTTTTTCTTTTCTCCATGCTCATGATGATGTCTGGCTATGCTCAACACGATGCCGGAAATAGGGGAAAGATTTTAATGATTGCCAGCAATCCCTCAGTATCAAAAACTACAGGTTGGCCCATAGGAGTATGGTTTGCAGAACTTACACATCCATACTGGGTTTTCAGCGATGCAGGTTATACCGTTGACATTGGCAGTCTGGAAGGCGGTGAAATCAAATTCGATGGATACAGCGACCCGGAAGATGAGAGTAAATATGCTGCCTTCGATTATATCTCACTTGGTTTTAAAAAGGATGCTCAAAAAATGGCGCTGACAAAAAATACACTCAAACTCAGCAACGTCAATCCGGCCGATTATAAGGCGATTTTCGTTTGCGGCGGACAAGGTCCTATGTACACCATGTACAAGAATCCTGAATTACTGAAGTTTGTTTCTGAATTTTATCAAAGCGGCAAACCTACTGCTGCCATCTGTCATGGTACCTGTGTATTATTGGATGCAAAACTCCCTGATGGAAAGTTTCTCGTTCAGGGTAAACGGTGGACAGGATTTGCCAATAGTGAGGAGAACTATGCCGATGCTTATGTCGGACAAAAAATTCAGCCTTTCCGTATTGAAGATGAAGCGCGCAAAATGCCCGATTCAAAATTCGAGGTCGCCCACATGTTTGACGCATTTGCTGTCAGAGATGGCCACCTGATTACCGGACAACAGCAGAACTCCGGCGCCAAAGCAGCAGAGCTGGTCGTTCAGGCCCTGGAAGAGGATGCTGCACGCTATCCAACCTATGTTCTGGTGCACGGAGCCTGGGCCGATGAAAGTGCCTGGTCGGCTATACGAAACGAGCTTGCGAAAAACGCCAATGTTGTAGTCGTGAATCTTCCGGCACACGGGGCCGATAATACCTATGGAGCTGGACTAGGAATGAACGATTATGTGAAATTGGTTAGTAACGCCGTTGCAAAAGTAAAAGGCAAAGCGATACTTGTCGGACATTCCATGGGTGGCGCTGTGATCAGTCAGGTGGCTGAGAACATGCCGGGAAAAATAGACAAGCTCATTTATGTTTCGGCCTACCTGCCTCAAAATGGAGAAAGCCTGGAAAGCATCAATAAGGACTTTTACGGAAACAAAGCGATTGAGATTTTTGAATTCAATACCGACTATTCCCTGATATCTGTAAAGAAAGATGCAATTCCCGCTGTTGTTTGCGATGATTGCTCAGAAGAAATGAAAGGCATGCTAAAAAAATATCATCGCGCAGAACCCACCAAAGGATTTAACGATGTCGTAAAACTGGGCAAGGCCTTCGAATCAGTACCCAAATACTATATAAGCACCAGGAAGGATAATGCCGTGCCTTATGCCTTACAACAAAAAATGATTAAAGCCAACGGCAGCATCAGGAAGGTATATGAGATGGAAACCTCGCATTTACCATTTGTGGTAAAGCCACAGGAGTTTTTGGGAATTCTAAAATCAATTCCCTAAGGAATCAATAGCATCAGGGAGCTCCGTGTTCAGGACTTGGCTCAACCTAGCCTTGGTCTCTCAGCACGGAGCTCTGTTTGGATTTATGAAATAACCGCTTTCCTATTCTTTCGTTAATATGCTTTTAACTTCCCATCCATTTATTTCTTTGAAATCTGCATGGTGTCGCTTCATCCTGCTTCTGACGCCACTCGTCTCAGGAGAAAAAATACAGGCACAAATTCCGGTAGAATTATTCTCCGGAAACAAAAAGAGCAGTGTGGATATCATGTTCTTCAAATTTTTGAAAAACAAGGACGGCAACAATTCCAGGGTTTTGTTTTTTAACCGTAACCGTGCTGTGATTGATTATCAAATGACGAGCAACACCTATCTCCCACAATTTGGATTCACTGAAGCCTTTTCATTCAATCACCCTTCACTGAAAGGATTTGCCCCGGTGGGCGTGGTTCAGATTTTTGGCACAGGTGTTTTTGCCAAAGCCGGTATTCAGTTTGCACGCATCACCACTCACAGCACTTTCTTTTCGTGGCTCGTTTGTGAAACACGTCAATCTCCGGCTATTGACTTATTCTTTCTGGGGAGATATACACCGCCCTTAACAGAGAAGTGGAATTTATTCTTGCAGCTTGAATTGGTGAATGCCTTCCCAAGTAATCAGCAGAGGAGTTTTTCCTTTACGCAAAGAGCCAGAGCCGGTCTCAAACAAAAAGCGTTTCAGTTTGGGTTAGGCAGTGATTATTCTCAAACAGGAAGAGGAACTTTCTCCTCCTTATTAAACACAGGAGGATTCATTAGATACGAGTTTTAAGTAGTTCTTTTGAAAAAGGAAATACCCTTAAATCTTAACGCAAAAGTGTCACATTACCCTTGTAACCTCCTCGCACTTGCACTTGTTGGCCGCGTAAATCACGGGCATTAAACAGCACCCAATGATAGACACCTGATTCAGCGGGCTTCCCCATTATTTCTCCTGACCAAGAATCATTTGGCGAATACAAGGCATGCACAAGTGTTCCCCAGCGATCATAAATTTCTAAATGCAAAACCGAAAGTGCCGGCCCTCTCACTCTGAAAATATCGTTTTTGCCATCACCGTTTGGAGAAAATGCATCCGGAATGAACAACTCACATTCACTAACTTCTACAAGAACAGAATCAGTGCTGATACAATTCCCATTTCGAGATAACAAAGTATAATAAGTATTCTCAGAAGGATTGGTCTGTACAACCAGTTCTGCCGAGCTCAGTACTTCATCTGTTAACAGCCACTCGAATTCAGCTCCGGTAACCAAACCGATTAATGTGACCCCTGAGCCACACAGATTCACCTGATCAACACCCGCATCTACAAAAGGTTTCGCCACAAAATTATACTCGATGGCTGCGCCTGTTAAACAACCCTCGTTAGTGATTCCGGAAAAGGAATAGGAGCCCGATTCTGCTATTATGGTCACAGTTCCCGTAGAACCGTTAGACCATAATACATCACTCAGGCCAGCTAAATCAACAGAAAGAATGGCCTGTTCTCCCTCGCAGGCTGATGTCGGGTTTGATATGATTTGCGCTGTGCTTACACTATTAACAGTAAGCATAAATGGATCTGAGATTCTACTGCAACCATTCGCATACTGTACCCAAAGCTCATAGCTTCCAGAAATGGAAGCCTCTAATGTATCTGCATAAAAATTTAAGGGCAAACCATTCAAAATCCAGCTTAAGGAATCTGCAATTTGCTGATGAAAAAGAAGCGCTGTATCACCCTGACAAATACTGCCGGAGGGTAAAGAGGAAATCGATGGCTGCGAGGCTGAGAGCACTTGCACATTAAAAGAGGCCGAGGTATCAGGACAAGCACCTGCCGGATCAGAAATAAGAGCGTAACTTCCTGCTGAATTGACCAGTAAAGTGGGATCATTCGCGCCCGGAAGCGGAGAATTGTTGATTAACCATTGAATAGAGGATCCGACTCCGTTTGCCAGCAAAAGTAAAGAGGCGCCCTCGCAGAATGAGCTGTCTCCTGCCGCCGAAATCACCGAAGCAGAATCTGCCGAGAAAAGAATGAGTATCTGATTAGATGTGTCAGTGCATGATAGGCCTGAGGCAATCACTGCATAAGTACCGGGCTGAGAAACGTATAAAAAAGAATCTGTTTGTGTACTTATTATAAAATTATTTAAAATAAATGAATATAATGAAGCGCCGGAATTGGCCACAAGCAAAACAGAATCACCCTGACAAAGTATGGAACTGCCCGGTGCAGCGATAGTAAGTTGAGCTGGCTGTGCAGGATTCAGGTTAAGAAGCGCGGAGGTGTCGGCACATGCGGCACTTCCAGATATAACTGCATAATTTCCGGGCGTGCCGGCAAAAACTGTATCGTTTGTGAGACCGGGCAAAATATTGCCATTTAGCATCCATTGAAATGGACCGTCACCACCGGCAATAAGCATCAGAGAATCTCCCTGGCAGAGGGTAGCTGAAGAATCTGGAAGTATGCTGGCTGAATCTCGCGGAGTTACAGTGATAAATGAGTCGATGGAAAGAGAAAAATTTCCGCATACAGAAGAAATACTCAAAGTCACCTCATAGGCACCGGGTTGGTTGTAACAAAGTCCTGCCGGATTTTGGAGAACGGAGCCCCCTGTAGAAGCCCCTGAAAAAAACCATTGCCATGAATTAACTCCCTGTCCACTGCTTTGGTCTGAAAATGAAATGCAGGACGAGGCACAAATTACCTGGGCTGAGGCTGAAAAGGCCGGTAATGGATTTTGTCCGTTACTGGTTCCGCCTGTAATATCAGAAGTACATCTTTCTTCCCATACAGGTGCCCCATCACAAATGCGCGCCATCGTACAGCCGTTTGCACCGCCTTGTGGAAGAATTTCAAAAACAGTAGAACTTGAATTAAATGAGAGGTTAAAAGGATTGCATGGCAATATTGCAGGAGGGCTAATGTTAACAGGAAACTGTCCTGCCCCCCATTGAATAGCATCGGCGATATTTCCTGCATCATCTGTAAGCAGGAGCTGTTCGTTCCCGTTGGTGAAAGTTCCGATTACAGATGGAGTGCCTGAAGTACAGTTGCAGGAGGCAATATTTAAATCAGGTGTTACTGAGGAATTGTTGCTGCCAATGAGGTAATACCCACCCGGGGAAAGAATGGTTCCGGAAGGGATTGTGACAGTAAAGTCACCGTCAGCCATTACCCAACAGCTAATATCAACCGGGTTGTTGCAATTGTTGTAGAGCTCTACCCATTCTTCGGTATTAGGGTTACAACCACCATCACAGGCACCCGGGCCATTTATCAATAGTTCATTTATCTGAATGCAATTGGTTTGGGCGAAAAGACTTTTACAAAGAAGAAAAAAGAACAGAAAGAATCTGCAGCGACTGTACATCAGGCTGCAAAATTAAAAAAATGAAGTCTTAGATGCAGATTAACTAAAAGCAATATCCACATGCTTTTTTACCTGAATTTTCAGCACTGCTTCTCGATATCTTAGAGACACCTTTGCTGCAGCGACTGAGTCCTTTGCACATTTTGGCATGAAAGGTTTTTGCACCTTCACTGTTACAAACCATTACCTGCCCCGCAGAGAGTTCACCGACCGGTTGAGCGCCACCGCCTTTACGGTAATCCCATGGAGGCAAAGGATTCGGGATGCTCCAGAGTCCGCGTTTTGCAGCCCGTGCCTCTGCTTCAAGTCGGGCGAGGCTTTCATCGCTGCTGTATTTTTTATAATGCCAGGCCAGACCGGCTGAAAGTAATGCGCGATTCAAAGACTGTCCGTCTGCAAAAACATCACCAATATTACGATCGTACTTGTCTTTGCTTAAAAGATTTGCTGTAATTGTTTTTCCGTAACAAAAATTCCACGTAAAATCTTTGGCGCGCTTACCAAAATCCTGACTTTTTTCAGGACAGTCAATACCATTTAATCGAATCTTGTAATTTATTCCGTCAGATGTTCTTACGGTAATGGTATCGCCATCGCTGGCGGCAATTATTTTTCCACTGATAGTTTGCGCTATGACCCAGAGGGTTGAAAAAAGAAAAAAGAGGAAAATGGATTTTTTGAACATAGGAAAAAATGTTAATTCATTACGGTGTTTGTTTTCGATTCTGATTTTATAATCCTGTATGGACGGATATTTTTCAATTCCTGTAAAGAGTATAAATCAGTTGACTTAAGCTTCATCATCATGGTCATCATCGATCTGTAAAAGACCACTGTTCTCTGGCAAAGATTGTACCTCGCGCAATTTCCTGTTAATTGCCTTTGTACGTTTGCCCATCAGTTCATTAATCGTGTTACCTGCCGAGTCAATGTTCTTCTGAGCCTTTTCAAGCATGCCTCCAAATTTTTCAAATTCATTTTTCACTGCGCCCAGAATGGCCCATACTTCACTGCTGCGTTTCTGCAAGGCAAGTGTGCGAAAGCCTACCTGAAGGCTATTGAGTATAGCAGCGAGAGTAGCCGGACCGGTAAC
>JBEGML010000110.1:0-4137 GCA_041183145.1 Bacteroidota bacterium
ATATAAATACCATTATTTATAAGCACGAAGAATCAAGTTTTATGCCGGATGCTGTGTTTCCGAATAATTGGTTTTGTCATTTACCGGATGGGCAACTTTTTATTTTTCCGATGGAAAGTAAATTGAGAAGGAAAGAACGCATCCCTGAATTTCGAGAATGGTTAAGACAAAATCATATAATGGTAAACCGAATTTCAGATCTCAGCAAATTTGAGGAAGAGGGAATATTTCTAGAAGGTACTGGCTCACTGATTCTTGACCACAAAAACAAAGTCGGCTGGGCTGCAAAATCATCGAGAACAATTCCAGAGGGAATAGAAGAATTCTCTATTCGTTCAGGATATCGCATTCATATATACGACACCATACCGTTTAATGGAACTCATGTTTATCACACGAATGTCATTCAAGCCATATCGCCGAATTTAATGATCCTTGCAAAATCACTTGTTGACACTTCGGCCTATCAAAATCTGGAAGTCAGTATTAGCGCTACCGGCAGAAAAATATTGTCAATAACCGAATCACAAATGCAGAATTTCTGTGGCAATATTTTATTCCTAAATAACAAATCAGGACTGCCATTTTGGATCATGTCGGAAACTGCTAAGAATGCCTTTACGAGTGATCAAATCCTAGTACTTGAAAAAGAAGCAGAGATTCTGTCGATGCCAATTCCGTATATTGAGAAGGTTGGCGGCGGAAGTGCAAGGTGTATGCTTGCAGAAATTTTTAGCTGACCATTTTTATAATCACTGAATCCACAAATCCCTTATTGCAAAAAGAAATTAGGATTCGAATATTTGTTTTTATTTTGAAAGAATCAGCATGAATTATTGACTTTCAAAAACCAGGTAACTTTCGAAAACTCTTATCTACAACTTCTCCTAACTACATTTAACAGACCGAATCAAATAATTGACTAATCAATATTTTAAATGGCCGCAAGGCATCGTTAATTGCATTAGGAGCGAAAAATATATGCTCGCCTAAGCCTGATTTGTAACACAAAATAATCTTAAAATACGAACAGGCTGTTGTACACCTATTTTGAATCATCAGGGATTCAAAATCTTACCATCTTTCATTTCAATAATTCTATCGCAGCGAGAGGCAAAATCGCGGTCATGAGTTACTGTGATAATCGTCTGTTTCAATTCCGAGCTTATAGTTTTGAAAATATCAAAAACCAATGATGTATTATAAGTATCCAAATTCCCGGTAGGTTCATCGCCCATAATTATAGTAGGATCATTAATCAGTGATCTTGCTATTGCCACACGTTGTTGTTGACCACCCGATAATTTTTGTGTGTTCTTCAAGGCAAATTGATGCATATCAAGCATTCGTAATTTTTCCATGGCTCGGTGTTCAATTTCATCATGAGCATATTCACCGAGTTTACGTGCCGGAATCATTACATTCTCAAGAGCGGTAAATTCCGGCAAAAGAAAATGAAACTGAAACACAAAACCGATATGCTTGTTTCGAAAAGCCGAAAGCTGGTTTTGAGTTAGGCCGGTAAGGCAGGTATTATTTATAGTAAGTTCACCCTGATAGTCAGAGTCCATTGTGCTTAAAACATAAAGAAGGGTACTTTTTCCGCAGCCTGACTTTCCGATAAGACTTACAAATTCACCTCGTTTTACTTGAAGCTGAATATTATCCAGTACTTTAAAAGTATCCGGGTCGTGGAAAAATTTAGTAATGCAATCAGCGCGTAATACAATATCTTGATTCATCCGCGTAAAATGGCTACAGGATCTAATTTGCCCGCTTTCATTGAAGGTAAAAGTCCTGCTACAAGAGTAGTGAGAATACCGAATATTAAACCAAAAATATAAAATCGAAAATCGAAGTTAACGGGAAAGGTGTCAATATCGATGAATTCACCGGCATTAAACGGCATAAGGGATAGAAGATAACTGAGGCCGAATCCGAGCAGCAATCCCAAAAAACCACCCAGCACACCAATAAGAGCTGACTGTGCAACGAAAATACGCATAATATCACCTCGATTGAATCCTGTGGCTTTAAGAATTGCGATATCCTTCATCTTATTGTGAATTGTCATGTTCATGATATTGTAAATGCCGAAGCCTGCAACTATCAGCAATGTGATACTTACAACTACCGTTAAGGCATTACGAATGGTGAAAGTAACAAGTATCGTTTCATTTGCTTTCTTCCAATCCTCGATAGCATAACTATCACCTCTGCTTAACTCCAGGGCATAGGCATCTGTATCATCTATATTCTTAAGCTTGATATTGATATCTGTAATATAACGACTGTCTTTCCCAAGAATTTTTCTAACGGTAGCAGAGGAAGCATAGCATTTAACATTGTCTATTGCACCCACTCCAAAACCAAAAATAGCAGCAATCTTTACGGTGCCTTTATTTCCCTGAGGTGTAGAAACAGTAATACGGTCTCCGATCTGAACATTAAGTTTTTTTGCCAGACCCATTCCCATGATTACACCATCGGTAGTCTTAAGCAAATCATCAAATTGTCCGTACTTGATTCTCTTACGAATACCGAAGAGCTTATCTTCGGCTATGATATCTACACCGGCAATCATTCCTCCTAATTGAACAGCTCCAACAGAGTAAAAAACCTGCGTGCTGACCTGAGGTGAGATACCGAGTATACGTTTATCTTGCTCAAGTTTCTTAATGATACCGGGAGCTTCCCGAAGATTGAGAGATGCTGCAAAAGGTCGTTGATGAAGAATTTGTACATGATGACCGCGTGTCAGGGAAGATCGCTCCGCAACAGACATTCTATCAGCTGTAACATCGTGATAGATGCGGATATGGGGTGTGCTCGTGAGCATAGTATCTTCAAGAAAAAGATTCACGCCTGTCATGAAACTAATCATGAGAATAAACATGGCAATACCGAAAGTCACACCAAGCATGGCCACAGCGGTTTGCTTCTTTTTACTCAGAAGATGCGTGACAGCTATTTTAAGCGCAAGCCTCATGGCTTATAAACGGCAGTGTTTAAATCGAGTCCGGAGAGAATTTCTACGAACTCGAGATCACGCATGCCGGTTTTAACGTGTATCTTCATTTCTTTATTATCCTTTAAAACAACTACAGAATCACCCTGAGAAATAAAGGAAGTAGGTATAACGAGAGCTTTAGCGCGAGACCCAATTATAATGTTTGCTTCAGCTGCACCACCACTCAGAACAGGGAGTAAAGAATCAACAGGTTGAGCATCAATTCTGAAAGACTGTTCGGATTTTGAAATGTAGGAATAAACTTTGGTGACCACTGCCTCATGGATATTTTTTCCATAAACCTCAGCAGAAAAAATCACTTTCTGACCTATCTTAATGAGGGAATAATCTGCCTCATCAACCTGCAATTTCAAAAAGACACGGGATTTGCTTCCAACACGCGCAACTACTTCTCCCCTTCTCACAGCCTCTCCCTTCTCTTTAAGAATCTGATAGACTAAGCCTTCAGATTCCGCTTTAACTGAGGTATTTCCTAATTCATCTTCGACACCGGTATTCAAAGCAGCAGCCTGTTCACGTTCAGTATTTAATTGCAGCTTTAATCGATCTATTTTTGCTTTCGAAGATCTGAGATCATTGCGTGAATTCTTGTACTGAAGTTCTGCGCGTTCATAATCAATTTGGGATATGCTATTTTCTTTTTTAAGATTAGTAAACCTTACAAAATTCAGACTATCCAGAAGAAATTTATTTCGTAAAGATTGCCACATTGAAAGTGCCTCCGAAATCACAGGAGAATCCTCTCCTGCATTTACTTCAGCAAGATTTAAAGCAGCGCGTGCGCCCCTGGCTTTTGCATCCTGAACCAAGGATCGAATTTTCAACAAACACTCTCCAGCTTTAACAGAATCGCCCTCATGATGAAGAATATCGATAACAATTCCGTCTGACTGAGCATATACCAAATATTCATCAAAAGGGGTGATTAATCCTGAAGCATATACCGCCTGAGTAATAGATTTTTCGGATGGAAATACACTATCTGGTTTTTTCTTGCAGGAATGAATAAAAAAAACGGAAGAAAAAAGAGAAAATACCAATAGCGAATAGCCACCACTTTTGACTTTCATGGAATTAGGTTTGCGCAAAGTTATGCGGGTTTTTAT
>JBEGML010000111.1:0-3928 GCA_041183145.1 Bacteroidota bacterium
TAACCGTTGTTGTTCCTGCATTCGTTCCACATGGTCCGGTGTTACAAGCAGCAGGAGCATTGTAATTTCCAGAAAAGGTGCAAGCGGGAGATGCCGAAAAAGTGGCAGTTACCGTGCATGAAGCTCCATTGGCAGGTATGGATGGAATCGAATAGTTGATTGGTGATATGAAAGGGGCGTTGAATGTCTGGGTTCCGCCGCAACTGGTAACAATAGTCAAAGTGCCTGTTGCCGGTGGATTCGAGAATGAAATTTGTCCGGTAAGGGTGTATGAATTTGTTAGTGGAACGCATGCTCCCGGAGTTCTTGTAAGGGCAGTTATTGAACAACCAGGCCCGCATGCGGGTGGAGAGGTGTAGGGTTGCACTGCGACGCAGGTAGCATCTGCTGAGAAGGCGGCAGTTACACTACATACCGCACCATTTGCTGAAAGTCCCGGAATAGTATAATTTATTGGACTTGTCCACGGGCTTGGTATTGTTACACTACCTCCGCATGAACTTGTCAGGGTAAGGTTTCCGGATGTTGGAGGATTGGTGAAGGTAAGTTGCCCTGAAACAGAATACTGACCATTGCTCGGATTACAAGCCGTAGGTGCTGCTGTAAGACCTGTTACATTGCATAAAATATTACAATTAGTAGTAGCAGTGCTACTTGAGTTTGAGCCAAAAGTGATGTTACCTGCAACGTTGGCAAAATTTGTAAGTAACATAATATAAAATTGACCTGGCAAAGCTCCATTAATTACCGCCTGCTCTGTAGCTGACGCCGAAAAACTACAATCAACATTCGGTGCGGTTCCTGCTTGAATTTGTGCACAGCCATCAGCAAGTGAGGTAAAAGGCCCCCACAAATTAAAATCTACATCGATGGGCACACCGGTTGAGCTTGTCTGCGAAATATCAATAATTAAATTACCTCCGTTCTGAATTTGAAAATAATACCAAACAGGATTCGGAGTGCTAAAAAGGCAATTAATCTGCCCTAGGCCGGGGTTATTTGTATTATTGGGGAAAGTTAGAGTTGAATTGGTACAAAATGCACTTGCATTGGTACATAGGTCTCCACTATTGTTTGGGGGCGTTGTGGAACATGAAATTGTTGCTGCCCATCCGGAATAGGTCACGGATAAGTCTGAGGTAAAAACGAAGGTTAGGCAACCTCCTAAAGTTGAGCTAACAACGCCGGGGCTGTTGGTACCTGAAAAAGAACCGATTAAGGGTGAAGCTGCATTAGGGCCCGAATAAATTCGTAAAAAATCAAAACCCTGCTCAGTATTAAAGTTCGTAAAAGTGAAAACTAGATATTGCCCTGCAGGTGCACAAAATGTGGCCGTAATGTTCTCTCCATTCTGGTATTGGTTTCCTGCACCCTGACTATCGTAAAAATTACCATTGCAAACACCATTTTGGGTGAAATTGCCCATATTATAGTTTTGGGCAAACACCTGAAGGGTCCCGATACTGAAAAGCAGACAAAGAAGAAATCTCAGCCAAGACAATCCAGTATGAGTAAGCCTCTGCATTACTACTTTAAGTTTTCCTTAAGCCTTCCTGAGCTATTGATTTGAAATTCAACCTCAGGTATTAATGAATCATCATCTTTGGTTAACGGACTCGCCGGGCGACCATACTTTTGTTTAAGCTCCTCTGCAGAGTAAAGAATCGTTGCGGCATTGCCATCACTGAACATTATCTCTCGTCTATTTTTTTTTGAACGATACTTATCCAGATGATCAAACTGAAGAAGTGCTTGATAATAGATGCTTTGGTTCACTGTATCACTAAAAAATATCAAATCGAAATGTTTTTTTTCTGATTGAGCTACTTTTGCCTTTTCTACGCGCACCAAAACGGGTTTACTAAAATCTCCTTCCTCACCCTTTAAATCCTGAGCACCTACTTGTTTAAAAAAAGTGCAAATCAAGAACAAGCTGCCGAAAAAAAAGAGCCTGTAATTGAATGATTTTTCGTTGAAACAAACAGACATAATTAGCTTTGTGAATTAATATTCAATTAACAATAATAAACAAAAAATCTTCTAAACAAAAAGATTGTTAAAAAAAAGAATAAGAATGCAAACAAATTCCCATCTTTTTAGTTAAGAGAACTATGATTACACAACTATCTCAAAAACAGTATTTTATAAAAAATACAGATTTTACCATGGGTTAATTTCTAAAATCAAGGATGAACAATTGACTTAAAGGGAAAAGTTGGATTTCCGGTTTTGTTAGTACTGCCGATAATAGAAAGCTAGAAAAAATTAACGATAATCAGGCGATCGCAGACTCCACAAGTTGCTTAATCTGCTCAAAATCCCATGGTTTGGAGACAAAGGCATCCAAGCCATAGGTCTGATTGAATTCCTCTAAAACTGTATTGTCCGACTGTCCGCTGAGTATTACTTTTAACGTATCCGGGAAAAATGACGCAGCGACTTTCAATACATCTGTTCCTTTGGCATCATCCAAATTGAAATCAGAGATGACCAACTTAAGGTCATCACCTCTTTGTGACATTGCCTCGATTTCGGAGCAGGCTTCCTGAGCGGATGAGGCGGCCTCTAAAAGGATATCGGGACCAATTAAGCGACTCAATTGCAAACGAAGCGACTCCAAAATGATGAACTCGTCATCCACAATCATAATAGCTTTCATAACCTAAACTTACAACTTAACCAAAAGTAAGGAAAATTGTTGTGCAGAAATGGCTGTGAAAACTTTTAGACTATTTTTCAGCTTTGGCAACAGGCAAAGTAACAGTGAAAACGGTTGAGCCGGTTTCACTCCTGCACGTAATATTTCCATTGTGCCTTCCGATAATTTTTGACACGATACTCAGCCCCAGGCCGGTACCCTCTCCCCTCTTCTTGGTGGTAAAAAACTCATCGAAAATTCTGTCTAAAATATCAGGAGGAATTGGAGGTCCATCATTCTCAACATGAACCTGCAACATATCATTATCCGCTTTGGTGGTGTAAACCTTTATGGTGCATTTGTTTCCACTGGCCTGAAGTGCGTTGTTCATCAGATTGGTCCAAACCTGCGATAGTTCGTCCTCCTGACCCAAAACCATAATTTCGGGATCAATTTGATTTACAAACACTGAGCCTTGCTTCATCTTATTTGAGAGAAGGTCTGCCACCGCATTGATACTGTCCCGAAGACCAAAAGGGGCGTGAGGGGCAGATTCTGCACCATGAGAATAAACGTTCAAAGCCCGGATTATTTTACTGGCTCTGCCAATTGCAGTCTCTATAGTTGAAAGTGAGATATTCAAACCTGAAAGTGCACTTACCATATCGAGCAATACTTTCTTCCTTCCATCTTCCAATTCAAAAAATGCACGTGGAAGAAATTCAATGTTCTCAAAGCCTAAACTGGCAAGCGTCCTGCCCAGCCATGCCAAGTTTGCGGCCGGGTATTTTTCGATAAGTACATTACTTATTTCCGCTGCTGCCGCGCGTTCCTGACGGGGAGTAAGCCTACTATCGGATGGAATGCACATGTAAATATCGAACATCAAATTCAGCTCAAAATGGCTAAGCTGAGGCATTTGCCCTAAAACCCTCTCCTCAAGTAAATAATGAAGATTTTCTGAAGATGCCTTAATGGCACCCAGCGGGGTGTTCACCTCATGGGCAATACCGGCAGCCAACATTCCCAATGTAGCCATTTTCTCTCTGCGAACAAGCTCATCCTGTGAACTACGAAGGCGAACCATGCTATCCTCCAAATCTCTGGTCTTATCATTTACAAGCTGCTCCAAATTGGAGTTTATTGAATTGATGATTGCCTGCTTTTCTTCAATATCTCTGACATACTTTTTAAGTCTTTCTTCCGTAATTTTTCGCTCTGTGATGTCAATTTCAATGGCCATAAAGCCGGTATGCTCACCATTTATATCGAATAGAGGCTGAATATATA
>JBEGML010000112.1:0-3806 GCA_041183145.1 Bacteroidota bacterium
AAATCCTTAAGCGTATTCAAACCAGATGCCATCGCAGGGATTGAAAGCAGAGGATTTCTTTTCGGAATTCTCATTTCTCATCAACTGAATATTCCATTTATACCAATTAGAAAAGCAGGGAAACTACCTGGAGAGGTTTTCGCCCAAGAATATGACCTTGAGTACGGATCCGCAAAAATTGAAATTCCTGTCCATGCAATAAAAAAAGGCATGAAAGTTCACATTCACGATGACTTACTCGCTACAGGGGGAACTGCAGCGGCAGCACATACACTTATTCACAATGCAGGTGGAATTCCGTCAGGTTTCTCATTTTTAATAGAACTCCAGGATCTTAATGGAAGAAACCTGCTAGAAAAGAAAAATCAACCTATTCTTAGCCTGATCCGCTACTGAAATAAAATTCATTACCTATTAACCCGCGGAAAGTTTATTTTTGCGCACGATTATAGATACACTAATGGAATTTGGATTAAACGAAAACCAGAAAATGATTGCCGAGATGATTCGGAATTTTGCTGATACTCATATCAAGCCAAAGATGATGGATTGGGATGAGAATCAAACATTTCCAATAGAAATATTTAAAAAACTTGGCGATTTAGGCCTGATGGGTGTTTTGGTACCAACCGAATACGGTGGTTCAGGTTTCGGTTATTTTGAATACGTAACAGCCATATCTGAGTTGGCAAAGGTTTGCGGGTCAATTGGTCTATCTATGGCAGCCCACAATTCACTTTGTACAGGACATATTCTGCAATTCGGAAATGAAGAGCAAAAGAAAAAATACCTGCCCAAACTCGCCACAGCTGAGTGGATTGGTGCATGGGGCCTTACCGAGCCCAACACAGGTTCAGATGCCATGAGAATGAAATGTGTGGCAAAAAAAGAAGGCGATTATTGGATATTAAATGGCACAAAGTGCTGGATTACTCACGGTATCAGTGGGGATGTTGCGGTTGTTATTGCCAGAACGGGAGAGCTTTTAGACAGCCACGGAATGACCGCTTTTGTAATAGAAAGAGGCACACCGGGCTTTAAAGCCGGCAAAAAAGAAAATAAACTTGGGATGCGCGCATCCGAAACTGCCGAAATGATTTTTGAAGATTGTCGTGTGCATGAAAACCAAGTTTTGGGTAAAGTTGGAGACGGATTCATTCAGGCAATGAAAATTCTCGATGGTGGCAGAATTTCCATAGCAGCATTGAGTTTGGGAATTGCCAAAGGTGCATTCGACGCCTCATTGAAATATTCAAAGGAAAGAGAGCAATTCGGACAAGCCATTGGCCAATTTCAAGCCATTGGCTTCAAGCTTGCTGATATGGCAACAGAAATTGAAGCCTCAGAATTATTAACCATGCAGGCGGCCGACCTCAAAAACCGCGGAATGAAGGTCACGCGCGAAAGTGCATTTGCCAAATACTACGCCTCCGAGGTTGCAGTGAGAACGAGCACGGAGGCAGTTCAGATATTTGGTGGATATGGCTACACAAAAGACTTCCCTGTTGAAAAGTTCTATCGTGACTCTAAACTTTGCACAATAGGTGAAGGAACTTCAGAGATTCAAAAACTTGTCATCGCAAGAGAAATTTTAAAATAATTCCTTCAAATCATTTTTTTTGTATATTCGCACTCCGAATTTGAATCGAGAATATAAATGATTATCGTTCCTGTTAAAGATGGTGAGCCCATCGAAAAAACCTTGAAGAAATTCAAGAAGAAGGTAGAAAAAACCGGACTTATCCGCGAACTACGTGAAAGGCAAAAATTTACAAAGCCTTCAGTCAGAAAGCGTGAATCCAAAATCCGCGCTATCTATCGTCAGCAGCTTATCAATCAGATTAGCTTATAACTAATACAATTGAATTTGAATACCTTTGGCATAAGCCAAGGGTATTTTTTTATGCATTTACATGATTTTTCTGACTATTTGCGACATAACAAACGCTATTCCTCACACACCGTATTAGCTTATGAGAACGACCTAAGACAATACGGCGAATTTTTATCTGAAAATGGCCTGAATGAATCAGCGGAAGCAGATCACCTGATCATCAGAGCTTGGGTTGTCGGACTGATGGAGAATGGACTAGACTCCAAATCTGTTAACAGAAAAATTTCTTCCCTACGATCATTCTACAAATATCTAAAAAGGCAAGGGCTGGTTAATCATGACCCTATGCAGAAAATAAGCGGACCAAAAACAGGGAGACAACTTCCAACCTTTATTGATGAGGCAGGAACTCAATCACTTTTCTCCGAAGTCAAAGCCGGTGATGATTTTGATTCCTGGCGCACTTATATCATCCTTGAGTTATTTTATAGAACAGGAATGAGGTTGTCAGAATTAATAGGGATTTCAATAAATGATGTTGATCTTCCCCGTTTGCAACTAAGAGTTCTCGGAAAAAGAAATAAGGAAAGAATCATACCCATTTCTCAGGGGTTTGCTGTGATTTTAGAAGACTATTTAAAAAGGAGAAACGAGTTAGGAACAGAAAACTCGAACGCTTTTATTTGCCTAGATAAAGGTGGAAAATGTTATCCAAAATTCATCTACAACAAGGTTCACCTGGCACTATCTGGTCTCGCCACACTTGAGAAAAAAAGCCCACATATTCTTAGGCATACTTTTGCCACACAAATGCTCAACAGAGGTGCAGATTTAAACTCAATAAAAGAGATCTTGGGTCACGCAAACCTTTCGGCAACTCAGGTCTACACACACAATACGATAGACAAACTCAAGAGAGTTCATCAACAAGCTCACCCGAGGGGATAGAAAAGAAACCCTACAAAGCAGATTTCACAATGTCGTTGAAATCCTGGGTTTTCTTGGTGAAGGTAAATCTTGCCTTGCTAAATCTATCAACAGGCCAACCATTCCAAATTATCGGATTACCCTGAGCATCCTTGTAATTGTAAGCCCCTTGTGTACTGGGAGTGAACTCCCATACCATGATTTGATTTCTTCCTTCTTTCTGAGTTCCCTGATCCTGAAATGACACTTTCACGTTAAGAAATTTGTGATAAATAGTCTGTTGCAGGAAACCATTGGCGACACCGAATATTTCAAGCACGTCCTTTAGGCCACCAACAGCAGCAGTAGCCTGAAGCTTGGCCTCAACAGTAAAGACATCTTGCTCACCTTCTCCCACGAAATACTCACCCGTATTAAATCGAAGATTGGCGTAATCGAAAATTTGCTTAATCTTTCCACTTGCCTCGATCCACTTGCTTCCTCCATATACTATGTATGTGAACATGGGTCCTTGAGTACCTACCATCCCGTTATCATCTGTTAATTGAATGGCTGTAATGGGAAATGCAATATCTGAGAGAATGTCTTTGCCGGATTCATCAACCGCAGCTGTGAGCTGCCAGTTACCTTGCATGAGAACTTTAGTGGGTGGATCTTCTTCCAGGCAGGATGACAACAAAACGACAATGCCAAGAAGAAAGAAGGATTTCAGAAATTGGAGGGGTTTCATAATTTGATTTACAATTTTTTGACAAAAAACGTACCAAAGATTAACAAGGTTCCTAGTTATTGCCCTTTTTGTCAAAGTCAATTACGACAGGTGTTGCGATACAAATTGAACTATAAGTTCCAATTACGATACCAATTAGAAGTGCAAAAGAGAAACCACGAATAACCTCACCACCGAAGACAAAAATTGCGAGAAGTACCAAGAAGATTGTCAATGAAGTTATGATCGTTCTGCTTAGTGTGTTATTGAGTGCAAGATTGATTACGCTTTTTCTCTCCTCTCCTTTCAAATCTGTTTTATTATGCTGAGTGAGAT
>JBEGML010000113.1:0-3417 GCA_041183145.1 Bacteroidota bacterium
GACTTAAAAAAAGCAATTATGAATTAAAAACCTCTTATGGCGCTATTGAGGATGAGTTGATACGGAGCAAGCTGCCCCGCAGCATTATCGGTGTGGCGCATGCAGTAATGAATATTCGCAAGGAAAAGCTTCCAAATCCTTCAGTGCTTGGTAATGCCGGAAGTTTTTTTAAAAATCCGAGTATCAGCAAAGAACAGTTTTTGAAGCTTAATGAAGACTACCCTGATCTACCCTCTTACCCTTCTTCGGAAGGAGACCAAAAGGTGAAGGTGCCAGCCGGATGGCTGATAGAAAAATGCGGATTGAAAGGTTATCGTGAAGCCAATTGTGGCGTGCACGACAAGCAGGCTCTGGTATTGGTAAACTATGGGTCTGCCACAGGGAAAGAGATTTATGCCTTATCTGAATTTGTTTTTCAGAAGGTAAAGTTAAAATTCAACATTTCTCTGGAAAGAGAAGTGAATATTCTGTGAACGGATCCTCACTTCCCTCGGTTCTCAATAAACTTCCGGAGGAGAAAGCACAAAGTTTGTTTCTTGATACACTCCGGCAGTTGTCAAAAGATTTGGATATGGATTCTGAGCTGTTTGTAAATGTTGGAAGAAACCAATTGCAGGAGCTCGAGCAAATTGTAGCTCTGCACCTGCACACACGAACTGCCGGAAAAAAATCTGCATTACAGCATCTTCTCTATAGAGCAGACATATCAGAAAGAGAATACAGAAAGATTCTAAGAGATTCAGAAGGAAGAGACACGGAGACTTTACTGGCTCCGGTATTTATTTTCAGAGCATTTACCAAATGCTACACCAGAATGCTAAGCTCAGAGGGCAAGTTATAGCGCAGGCACCATTAGCGGAAGGTAACGGCTGCGCAAAACCTCCTGATGGTGAAGTTCATGACCCAGCATCATAAATAATATTGCTCTTACAGAAACGAGGTAATTATTGGCCATGCCACGACGCGAGAGCATATCCTTATCAAAGGAGCGAAACAGGGCCACGTTCGATTCTCTTAACAGTGAGAACTCATGCATGAGGTCGTTGAGGCTGCGCTGATTGAATTTACCTTTAGATACATAGTTGTTCTCATCAAAGCCCGGAAGCTGGTTCCCTTCGCCCCTGGCAATACACAAAGCGCGGTATGCAAAGATTCTCTCTGTATCGCATACATGTCCTACGAGTTCCTTTACTGACCATTTTCCGGCTGCATAAGCGAAAGATTCCTGATCGGTAGATACTTCAGCAATCAAACGGCGGAATAACATAAGTTGCTCTTCCATGGCCATAAGGCCATCATCACCTTTAACCAGTTCAACATAGTAACGATAAGATTCCGGAAATTCTTTGGCTTCTGGTTTATGTATCATAATGCAAAATCAGAAACGAAAATAGCAAAAAATCTTGTCTAAGGCCAAGCAGGAACTGATTGAAGCCATCATTGGAGTATGAACTTGTAAACCACGGCTGTTCAATAAGAATGTAGAGTGAACCAAATGTTTTAGTTTTGGATTTCAGTTATTAGGGACATTCAATAAAATCCAGATCAAAAAAATCTCTACATTTAACTATGCACAGAAGAAATTTTCTCAAATCATCGGGGGCTGCAATTAGCCTGGCAGCGTTGTTCGACCCAATAGGAAAAAATCAAGCCCAAGCTGCATTTCCTGATGACAATTCCGAAGACCTCTGGCGATGGGTGAGGGAACAATATACCGTTTCGGGCAATCTTATCAACCTGAATAATGGCGGGGTAAGCCCTCAACCAAAAAGTGTTCAGGAAGCACATATCCGTTTCTATCAATATTCAAATGAGGGTCCTACGTATTATATGTGGCGGATTCTGGATCAGGGACGTGAGGCATTACGCATGCGGCTGGCAGAGCTTTCAGGCTGTGATGCCGAGGAAATTGCCATTAATCGTAACAGTACGGAAGGATTAAATACCATCATCTTCGGTTTGAATCTCAAGGCGGGTGATGAAGTGGTGCTGAACCGTTATGATTATCCGAACATGATGAATGCCTGGAAACAAAGAGAAAAACGAGATGGAATCAAGCTGAACTGGATTGAGATGGAATTCCCCTGCGAAGACGAAGATAAAATCGTAAAGCGGTATACCGATGCCATCACACCCAGAACAAAAGTGGTACACATCACGCACCTTATTAACTGGACGGGACAAATTATGCCTGCAAAAAAAATTGCGGAGGCCGCACGAAAAAAAGGTTGCGAGGTGATTGTAGATGGTGCTCATAGTTTCGCACATATCGAATATAAAATTCCGGATCTCGGTGCAGATTACTACGCCACCAGTCTGCACAAATGGCTATGTGCTCCGTTTGGCAGCGGACTCCTCTACATCCGTAAAGAAAAAATTAAAGACATCTGGGCGCTACTTTCTAACGATAAACCCGATGGTGACAACATCCGAAAATTTGAATCACTCGGGACCAGAAATATGGCCTCCGAAATGGCCATTGCACAAGCCATAGACTTTCATCTCACCATCGGAGCAAAAAGAAAACAACAAAGGCTGCACCAATTAAAAAATTACTGGATGGAAAAAGCAGCTGAGCTCCCGGGAATACGCTTTTCCACTTCAAAAAATCCGGCTTACAGCTGTGCCATCGGGCATGTTGGATTTGCAGACAAAAAAGGCACACAACTTGAAAGCTTCCTTTTGGATAAATTCAAAGTACATACCGTAGCCATCGACTACGAAAAACTAAGTGGCATCAGAGTTACGCCTAATGTTTACACCAGCTTTGAAGATCTGGATAGATTCGTAAAAGGATTAAAAGAATTTTCCAAAACATGAACACACCTACTCTCCTATTCACATTTCTTCTTTATTTCAGCTCAATGATGTCATTCGCTCAGGCAGAAAAAAGTCCGGTTGAAGTGGTACAACTTCAGCTAGACGCATACAACAAACAGGATTTAGCTCTCTTCTGTTCTGTATTTTCCGAGGATGTGCTGGTTTATAAAAACCTTGGTGACAGCCTGCCTTCCATGCGGGGCAGAGCAGAAGTCGAAAAACAATACGGGGCGATGTTTAAAAAATACCCCTCTAACAAAAGCACCCTAATCGGACGTATGCAGGAAGGAAATGTCGTCATCGATCACGAATGGATAACAGGTCGGGAGAAAGAGATGCGCATAATGGCAATTTACGAAGTAAAAGCCGGGTTAATCAGCCGCTGTTGGTTTATCAGGAGTGCTATGCAGTAATCTGAATACATCAGGAGAAGAAGCCATGCACAATAAACCTGCATGAAAGTTTAACAGGAATAATATACTCTATTTGTGCATGTCATCACTGGGGACTATCTTCTGACATCTCGGTCCTCATTCAAAAATTTATCACCCTTCCACTTCACCGGATTGGCGATGATGTAATTGCTGATATTCCGAT
>JBEGML010000114.1:0-6258 GCA_041183145.1 Bacteroidota bacterium
GCATTAGGTGAGCAGGTGAAGCCCTATTTTACTTATGCTGTCGGAAAAATGTTTATCCGATACGCATGGGATTTAATCACCGACATTGAAAATTTTCAACAAATAAGCGCCTTTGGCGAAATCAAAAACCCAGCAAAATGAGTAAACTAAAGTACGAACGTCCTGTCATCAAAAAACTGAATGCAGGCCTTATGAACAAATTTGGCACCCGCACTGAATTTGAGCCTGTAAAGCAAATCGACGGAGTTTCGGTTCGTCATCTAATCGAAAAATATGGCTCTCCCGTTTTTGTCCTCTCTGAGCGTCAAATACGTCGTAATTATCAGAGTGCGGTACGAGCCTTCAAAACCAGATATCCCCGTGTTCAATTTGCATGGTCATACAAAACAAATTACCTGAATGCAGTATGCAATATTTTTCATCAGGAAGGAAGCTGGGCAGAGGTTGTGTCAGGATTTGAATACCAGAAGGCTATTGGAAATGGTGTCCCCGGCAATCGTATTATTTTTAATGGTCCTGAAAAAACTACCGATGAATTGAAAACGGCGATACAAAATGATTCTCTGATTCATATTGATCATTTTGATGAACTATATCAGTTGATGGAGCTTTGTGAGAATATAAGCACCAAACCCCGTGTCGCCATCAGGGTGAATATGGATACCGGAGTCTATCCCATGTGGGACCGCTTTGGCTTCAACTATGAAAACGGACAAGCATGGAATGCCATTACAAGGATTGTAGCTTCCGGTAAACTTGAGCTTACAGGTCTTCATTGTCATATAGGAACGTTTATGCTTGCTCCATGGGCTTATGCAACAGCTGCTGCGAAAATGTGCGACCTTGCATGGAATGCCAAGGTGCAGCTGAATACACCGATTAAATATCTGGATATGGGAGGAGGGTTCCCATCAGCAAATACACTTAAAGGCTCGTTTCTTCCCGGTTCTGATACTATTCCATCTGTTGATGATTTTGCAGAAGCAATAACAACCACCATATTGCGCTATGGATTTAAGCCGGAGGAGCTTCCCTTGCTTGTTCTCGAAACGGGTCGTGCGCTTGTTGATGATGCCGGTTATCTGCTTGGAACCGTGCTTGCCAATAAACGACTTGCCGATGGTAGGCGTGCCACCATTATGGATTTTGGTGTTAACATACTCTTTACTTCCTTTTGGTACGAACATAAAATTTCACCAGCACAGGATTTTTCTCATCATTCTGAAGATACTGTTCTTTATGGACCCTTGTGCATGAACATAGATGTTGTTCGCGATAGCGTAAATCTTCCTGTACTTAATCGCGGCGATCATGTTGTTGTGCATAAGGTGGGCGCTTACAACATGACACAATGGATGCAATTTATCAGTATGCGTCCTAATGTTATCCTGATTGACATAAACGGAAATACACATCTTATCCGTGAGGCAGAAGATATTAAATATCTTGAGCAGCTTGAAAAGATGCCCCAACACTTGAAAGATTTCAGACTCGTTTGATATTTTGTTTAAACAAGAACTAAAACTCATATCAACATCGTGGCTCAATAGCTACGGCCTGGTTTTTTTTACCCGACATAAATGGCTCTCTGGCGTATTAATGCTGGTTACCTTTATGAATCCTGACGCCGGAATTGCCGGTGCCGTGGCCGCATTACTCTCTATTTTTGTTTCAAGGTTTAGCGGACTTGATAAGGAGTCGGTGCATTCAGGATATTACAGCTATAATGCTCTATTGTGCGGTATAGGCCTTGGCACATTTTATGTTCCTGAAGGATTTTTCTGGTTGGTTGTATTTGCCGCTGCCTTGTTAAGTACTATGCTGACAGCTTCTCTTAGCGGGGTATTTTCTAAGTATCGTTTACCGGTTTTATCACTCCCTTTTGTGCTTTGCTTTTGGGTATTAATGCTCTCAACACGTGACTATTCCGCTTTCAGACTTAATGAAAGATCTATCTATTGGATTAATGCCATGTATGCAGACGGAGGGGAACATTTGCTTGCATTTGTAAGTTATTTTGAATACAACAAATGGCCCGCCGAACTTAATCAGTTTTTACTGGCCATGAGCGCACTTTTTTTTCAGAATAGTGTGCTTTCAGGTTTAATTCTGTCAATTGCCTTACTTCTCTGGTCTAGAATAGGTTTTTCTTTGGCGGTACTGAGTTTTTTGTTTACACGGCTTTTTCATGATTGGCTCGGCGTATCCCCAAATACAGTGAATTACTATCATGTGGGAAGTAATTTTATGATGGCTGCCATAGCAATAGGTGGATTTTTTACTGTGCCTTCATGGAGATCTTATCTATGGGCATTATGGAGCATACCTATTGTTTCTGTTTTGGTAACAGGATTTTCCCGTCTCCTTGCTCCGCTTGCGATCCCTGCATTCTCATTGCCTTTTTGTGTCGTTGTGTTGCTGTTTATTCACCTCTTGTTGCTTCGTAGCAAACAGGGTAAACTACATCTGGTGCAGGTTCAGCAATTCAGTCCGGAAAAAAATCTCTATGCATATGTTAATGGTTCTGAAAGATTAAGAAACCTTATTTATTACCGCCTGCAATTGCCTTTCATTGGTGAATGGACGGTAAGTCAGGGACACGATGGAGGAATTACTCACAAAGGTGACTGGAGCAAGGCTTTTGATTTTGTGATTCTTGATGAGCAAATGAAAACCTATCAGGGGATGGGCTCTCGTGCAGAAGATTATTATTGCTACCAAAAACCGGTTCTTGCACCGGCAGATGGTTGGGTATCTGAAGTTCTGGATGGAATACCTGATAATCCTGTGGGCGCGGTAAATACTGAAAAAAATTGGGGTAATTCAATTGTGTTGTATCATGGCCCCGGTGTTTACTCAAAATTTTCACATCTTCAATCGGGAAGCATTCGTCATAAACCCGGAGATACCGTACGCAGATCAGAGGTTATCGGATTGGTTGGTAACAGTGGTCGTTCTCCGGAACCTCATCTTCATTTTCAAATTCAGGCAACACCTTACATAGGCTCCAAAACAATCTCTTACCCTATTGCACTGTTTTCAGAAGGGAAGGATCAAAAGCTTCTTTTCTTTGATTACCCGCATGAGGGTAGTTTGGTATCAAACCCTGAAGAAAATACGCTTTTGTCGCAGTTTTTTTTCATTCAACCCGGAAGAAGATTCGAATGGAATATTCTTTATCACGATGGTAAAAAATCTGTTGAGAAGTGGGAGGCAATCACTGATGCATGGAATTATACCTGCCTGCGCGAAGAAGGCAGCTCTGCCCTGGCATATTTTATTTCGCACAGAGATGAATGGATGTTCACTTCTTTCCATGGAAGTGAAAGCACCTTTCTTTTTCAATTTTATAAATCACTTTATCACCTTGTTCTTTCCTTTAGGCAAGGACGTGAGCTTAAGGATGAGTTTCCGATTAAATCAAGTCCTTGGCATTTGCTTTCTTTCCTGCAGGATTTGATAGCGCCATTTTATCGTTTTGCAGCAGAGGAATTCGTAGTTAAAATGGTCAGTTCCGATGATCCTTTTCATCCATCCAAAATCATCTTGCATACTGAATGCTCAAGTAGATTTCTCAATATACGCACAGCTACAATGAAAGCTGAAATTACCATACAGCGGAACACCGGACTAAGCATCAAGATTTTTAGAAAACAAAAATGGTTTTGTACCGCAGAATGTTCCGTAAACTAATATATCTTTTGCTGTTTGCTAATTTGATAAGCCTAACACCTGTTCAGGCTCAGCCTGATAACGCCGATGAAGCAACTTTCTGGAAGGCATTTTCAGATTCATCATGGTCGGTTGTGAATTCAATAGCGCACTCATTTAATCACCACTCCGGTTACCCGGCATTATGGCGTGCTGCAGGTTATGCTTCCCTTATGCAGGGTAAATATTTGTTAAGTGCTGATTACTATCGTCGGGCTTTAAATTTGAATCGATATGATACCTTGTCAATGATCACTTTGGCATGGAATCTAAACCAGGCAGATGAAGAACTTATGGCTGGTTCTGCTTTCCGCAGGCTTAACGTGTCTCAGAGGCGGCGATATAATTTTCACACTTTACAGTTTCTAAAATCGGTTGAGTTTGAGGCGAGTTTTAAATTACCTGACATCGCAGAACGCTCAACGGCGAATTTTCTAAAAGTAACTACACAAACTCTCTTAAGCCCGAATTTTCTTTGGTCCAATTCTTTCTCCTCTTTTAATCAGGATGTGCAAATAAGCTATTTAATTCCCCCACCTCCCCGTAAGCCCGGAGATCCTCCTTCCCAGGGCCCCGTTACCGCTTATGAAGATCTCTCAATAAGACAAAACCAGTTTTATTCCTCACTTCGCTTTGCGCCTACACACAGCGCAGAATTTAATCTTCCATTCAACCTGCTCAGCACAAGCGGTGGGACTAATAAGTACAGAGGCTTCAGTTACGGAATACTCGCTGCATACCGACTGCGTTCAATCAAAATTTCAGGAGGGGCTCAGTTCCTGAATTTCAATGATACCGGCTTTGTGCAACCTTCCATCTGTATAACACACTATCCTATGTATCATCCGGGATTTTACTATGGATATAAATCCTCATTTATTTCTTCATCCTCAGGAAACGAATGGATTAATAGCGTATTTGCAGGAGGCCGTCTGGGCAACTTGCTTTGGATTGAAGGATTTTTTCTCAAAGGCAAATTTCGAAATCTACTTGATCAGGACGGAGCCTACGTTTACAATACCTTTGATTCAGGCTTATGGCGCGCAGGCATTCAGGCCCGCCTTCAAACAAAGGGTCTTTTCCAGCCATCCTTTTCTTTTACCCTTGACCGCTTCAGCTCATATGGCAGCGGAATAAATTACTTTCTCAAATCCTTAACCACCACCATCCGATGGAAACATTAAAACCACCATTTTTCGCTCTTTTCATGCTTCTGGCATTTCAGTCATTTTCTCAGATTTCTGATGTGGTACAGCAAAAAGCGTATTCAGCTAGTTATCAGGCCGAGTATAAACAGGATTATACCGGGGCCATTCAGACAATAAAATCAGTGTATCAGGAAAATTCCTACGAAGACAATCTTAGACTTGGCTGGTTAAATTACCTTTCAGGAAATTTTTCTTCCTCACAAACGTATTACACTAAAGCGGTAAATCTAAAACCCGCGAGTGTTGAGGCCCGTCTGGGGCTGGTAAAACCCCTGTCTTATCTCGAAAGCTGGGATCTTGTGATCAAACAATATCAGGAAATTCTCAAGCTAGATCCCGGAAGCTATCAGGCGAATTACTGGTCAGGTGTTATTCATTACAACCGAAAACAATATGATATAGCAGTAAAGTTTTTTGAAAAGGTCGTAAACCTTCATCCTTTTGATTACGATGCTTCGCATATGCTCGCCTGGACTTACTACTTCATGAAAAAAACCGCCGAGGCCCGTATCATGTTCAATAAAGCTCTCCTGATTCGTCCGTCTGACCCCAGCGCCAGTCAGGGTCTGGGGCTCATTAAGTGATTCCTCTGCCGAAACGCCTGATTTCTTTTTATCAGGGAGAGTCTTAATTTTGTCTCCGTGGGAGCCCCAAAAAAGACCGATTTTAAAAAACAAGTCAGAATTTTCTGGGTTTTGACATTGACCCCCTTGTTTCTTCTTGCCTGCTTCCTATTTTATCTTTTATTTTTTTCAGACTTGCCCTCTCTTGAGGAACTCGAAAATCCTAAGAGTAATCTTGCATCAGAGATCATCTCTGTTGATCGTAAAGTAATCGGAAAATATTATATCGAAAACCGTACTAATGTCAGCTTTCGAGAAATTTCTCCTGTTCTGGTTAATGCACTTATTGCTACTGAAGATGCGAGATTTTACTCGCACAGTGGAGTGGATGTTCGCGCACTTGCAAGATCTCTATTCGGTGTTTTAACCGCAGATGAAGGTGCAGGTGGTGGTTCAACCATCACACAACAGCTCGCTAAGATGCTTTTCCCGCGCGCTCGCTTAAGCAAGACAGAGTTAATGCTTCGTAAATTAAAGGAATGGATTATTGCAATCAGGCTTGAGAAAAATTATACCAAAGATGAGATACTGGCTATGTACCTCAATAAGTTTGATTTTATTAATAACGCGGTCGGAATTAAATCTGCAGCGAGAATCTATTTTAACCAGGATCCAAAAACATTAAAAATAGAGCAGGCTGCGGTATTGGTTGGCATGGCAAAAAATCCCACACTTTTCAATCCGCTCAGAAAAAAACAAAATGCTCTGGAAAGAAG
>JBEGML010000115.1:0-5832 GCA_041183145.1 Bacteroidota bacterium
TTGCAGTTTTTGACGCAGGTTTTTTTCATGCAGACCAGTTCGAAGGATTAAGTCACCTTTTTAAAAATGCTCAGATTGAGATGAGTATGGATTTTCCTGCCCGAAACAAAAACGTCTATAATAACGACTCACATGGCACCTCCGTGCTAACTTGTATTGCGGGAAAATCAAAAGAACGGAACACAGGACTTGCTCAGGCGGCCACCTTTCTGCTTGCCCGAACCGAGTATGCAAAAAAAGAACCGCTAAGGGAGGAGTTCTTCTGGTTAATGGCGGCGGAATGGGCCGACCAGCATGGTGCTGATATCATCTCCAGCTCACTGGGCTATGCTGCTGAGCGCTATTTTTTCAGGGATATGAATGGAAGAAAAAGTATCGTTACCAAAGCGGCCGGCTATGCAGTTAGGCGAGGGATTACCGTTGTCAACAGTGCAGGGAACGAAGGAACAGATGCCTGGAAATACCTCATCACCCCAGCCGATAACGACTCAGTTATTGCGGTTGGCGGTCTTGATCCGGAAACAGGATATGTCATAAACTTCAGCAGTTTTGGACCGGGTGCCGACGGGCAACTCAAGCCGAATGTTATTGCTCCGGCCAAGGTTTATGCCGGCAATGGACGCGGCTGGAGCGTTATCCATGGCACCAGTTTTTCATGTCCTTTGGTTACCGGTTTTGTTGCCTGCATGATGAGTTATGATACTACTCTAAAACATCATCCTCTCAGATTGATGCAACGCCTTCATGAGTCGGCTGAACTCTATCCTTATTTTGATTATGCTCACGGATATGGCGTTCCAAAGGCCTCACGTTTCATGAAAAGTCTTGAGCTAAAACAAGAATTGCCTTTTCAGGCTGAATCATCAAACTTCAGGGCTGACATTGCAGAGGCAAGTGATGAAAAATCCGGAACCAACCGAACGGTCAGAGTTAACGTTCATTTACCCGTAAACAAAAGCGTTTTACCTGATGGATGGAATCCTTTACTTTATCTCTCGGCTTTTAATGAAAGGGGCAAAATGTTGAATTATCAGGTTTGTCGCCTCCTTCCCAAAGATATTGGCAAAGAGACTGAAATGTATTTCTCTGTGCCTGCAGCAACAAATAGTATAAGGTTTCACTACCTTGGCTCCACCCTAAATAAATCACTCAGATAAAAATGAAAAAATACCTTTTCGCTGCAGCCTTGATGCTGCTTTCTTTTGCATCACAAGCTCAGGAAATTGTTGTTAACCAGAATCTGGCCGATACGGCTCAAAAAAAGCGTGGGCCAAATCTCAAAGTTTTTCGTCAGAGCTGGATTCAGCTTAGTTTCTTTACACCCTTTCAAAACAACGCAGCTCAGAGCTTTACCGGCTCCTATCATCTTGGAATCGGACACAGGGTAAAATACAAGCTGAACAGAACTTTTTCCTGGGGATGGGGGCTTGCCTTCCATTTTAATCACCATAGGTTGAAAGGAGTTGAGGTCTTAGCAAATTACCCGGTTTCCGGAAGCCGAAAAGAGAAATTCCTGCAAAGACAGTTTGCAGGAGAGCTGTTCTTCAGAACAAATTTCGGGAAGCGAGGAAATGTTATTGGCAAATTCCTTGACATTGGCGTCAGCGGAGGATATAACACCTGGAATACCTTCAGGATTGTGATGGATGAAAAAGATTTGCAGGGCAATAAAGTTGCCGAAACCACCATCAACCTCAGAAAAACCAATAAGGCAATACCATACAGCTATGGACTGATTGCACGTATCGGAATCAATAAATTTGTAATTTCAGGCGAATGGCGCCTAAGTGAACTTTTTAAGTCTGAAGCTGCCCTTCCTGAATTGAGCCCAATGAAAATCGGGATTCAACTTGGTCTATAGGAACTATCTCAGGTACAAGCTTAGTGATTTGAAAACTTTTGCCGCTCTCCTGCTCTTATTTTCATGCTTCCTGCCCAAAAATTCAATCGCCGGAGGCACAGAAAAAGTCTGGATTGACTGCGACATAAGGGTAAAAAACGAGGATAGCCACGAGTGGATTGAGGATATTCCGGTAGAGATATTCTGTGACGGTAATAAATTACAAACCATCATGAGTGCGCGGGATGGTAAGGTATGGTTCAAACTGGAAAAAGGTAAAGCCTACGATATTTATATCAACAGAGGTCCAACGAAGAAAGCCTACATCACAAAACTGATAAGGTTTGACCTGAAAGAACTGGATTTGCAAAACTGGAAATACAGGAAAAGCGATATCATGAATTATCATTACGAAATTGAAATTTTACTTTTCACCCCTGAGGTATGTGAGGATTTTAAATTTCTGAACGATCAGCCTATGATAAACTATGTGTATTCATCATTAAAGCGTGATCTTTGTGATATCGCAGATCAGGGTTTAAGGAAGGATATCAGACGCGAAAGACGTAAAAAATGTAAAAGCGGCAAAGGTGTTTTTTAAAGTGGAAAGCTTGTGACTTGGGATTTGCATATCAGAGGTTTTATTAGCTGGTTAAAGCTGGAGAAATCTTTATCGAAAAATTCAATTGACTCCTATCATGACGACCTTACTAAGCTCAAGGAATTTTGTCTTGAACAACAACCTCTGAGATTACCCGAACAAATTGATTACCAATTGCTGACGGTATTTTCAAAATTAATTAGTGAGAAAGGCTATCATGCCAGAACCCAGGCCAGGGTTATCTCAGGAATAAGAAGTTTTTTTAAATATCTCTTGCTGGAAAATGTTATTAAAGATGATCCATCCCAATTACTCGAAGCCCCAAAAACCGGACGACATTTGCCCGATACACTGAGTGTTAACGAGGTAATATCAATCATCGAATCTGTTGATTTAAGCAGACCCGGAGGAGAAAGAGACAGAACCATGCTCGAAGTATTGTATGGCTGCGGTTTACGTGTAAGCGAACTCACCGGGTTAAAAATCAGTAACCTGCATTTACAGGAAGGATATCTAAAGATTCTCGGTAAAGGAAACAAGGAGAGACTGGTTCCTGTAGGAAGGGTAGCCGACCAGCGAATTCGTCAATATCTGGGCCAGGTTAGAAACCTCGTTCAAGCTCAAAAAGGACATGAAGACTGTCTTTTTCTTAACCTAAAGGGAAAAAAAATCAGTCGCGTAAGTGTATTTAAGATGATAAAGGAATGCACACAGAAGGCCGGTATCAAAAAAGAAATTAGTCCGCATACCTTCAGACATTCTTTTGCAACTCACCTGCTCGAAGGCGGAGCCGACCTCAGAGCCGTACAGGAGATGCTGGGGCATGCCTCTATCACCACAACAGAAATTTATACTCACCTTGACAGAGATTTCCTGAGATCGGCCATCATTAATTTTCATCCAAGAAAATGAACACAGGCCAGTTCCGGTTAAAAGCAAAAATGGAGATGCATGGCGGTCCGGTTTACGCGCTCGCTGCCGGGCATGCTCCCGGACTCATTCTTAGCGGCGGCAGCGACAAAAGGGTGGTGAGCAGCATCATCGCAGAACAGACGCAGGGACCACTGTTATTTAAGTTGCCGTCTAAGGTTTACTCCATTGCATTTGACTCTGACAGTGGCTATTACTATTTCGGAAATGGCCATGGCCAGGTTCATATCGTAGATTACATTTCAGCAAGAGAAATCAAATGTCTTCAGCTACACGAGGGAGCAATGTTTTCAATGCTTGTCTATGACAGAAAAATCATCACCGGGGCTGAAGATGGCAGTATTTTTCTGTTGGATGAAAACGGGATGGGAAAAAAAATTGAAACAGGCACAGGCAGCAAGGTAAGGATGATAAGGCCCGCTGATGAACAAGGGATTTTTCTTGCATGCCTGGGTAACGGTGAGTTGATAATGGCCGACACCAAAGGAAGAATTCTCCGCAGGCAAAAAGTTCATGATGGAAGTTGTAATGCGGTTTTATATCTAAAAAACGGATATTTGATAACCGGGGGTAAGGATGCATATATCAGGGTACTTTCAGCTAAAACCTGGAAGCTGGAGAAAGAAATTCCTGCACACAACTGGGCTGTTTATGATTTTGCTTTGTCTAAGGATGGACGCTTTGTAAGCAGTGCAAGCCGGGATAAAACGGTTAAAATCTGGTCTGCTGAAAATTTGGATTTTTTTCAGAGGTTGAGCAGGGAGAATGGTGATGGACATCAATATTCTGTAAACAGACTTTTCTGGGATCACCATAGTGGATTATTGGTGAGTGCCGGAGATGACCGGCAGCTTTTTATTTGGGAGAATTTTGAGCATTCAAACCGGCCTGATTAAGTCAATCAGGGCAAACAAAGGTATGAGTATGAATTTAGCCTCTTTAGCTGATTATTCTGGTGAAGTCTCAAGTGATTAAAGATGTAATTTTACGACTCAGATGAAATGGCTGTTCGTCATAGTAATAGGTGTTGTAATTCCTTTTTTGAATAAGGAAAATCAACAGATCGATTCAGAGGCGGCGCTTGGCAAGAAGTTATTTTTTGATCCCATACTTTCGCGAAAAAGGAGTATAAGTTGCGCCAGTTGCCACCGTCCTGAATTTGGATTTGCTGACACATCTGCATTCAGCCTGGGTGACGACGGGAAATCCGGGAAACGTAACACGCCTTCTGTACAAAACATGGCAGACAGATCGCATTTCTTTTATGACGGTAGAGCGTCAAGTCTTGAAGAACAGATTTTCGGGCCGATTCAGGATCCGCTTGAGATGAACCTCAGCCTCGGGGAAGCTATCAGCAGGCTTAAGGAGGATAAAGAGTACCTGAAGTTGTTTAATAAGATATACGGACAGGATCCTGATTCGCTGAATCTGGGCAAGGCCATAGCGGCCTTCGAAAGAACGCTGGAAACTTATCCGACCGCCTGGGACAAGCATGCCAAAGGAAAAAAGCAGATGAGTGAATCAGCACAGAGAGGGCACCGGATTTTTAATGAAAAAGGAAAATGTTTTGATTGTCATTTCGGGCCAGACTTCACGGGTGATGAATTCAGAAATATTGGCTTGTACAATGGCACTAATCTGAGCGACCTTGGAAGAGGAGCTATAACCGGTTTGGCCGAGGATGCGGGAAAGTTTAAGGTTCCGGGTTTAAGGAATGTAGGAAAAACTGCTCCTTACATGCACAATGGGATGTTCAGAACGCTTCGTGAGGTCATAGACTACTACGACAATCCTGATCATTTCGTGTCTGATGCCATTAATCGTGACACATTACTGGCAAAGCCACTTGGACTAACCGAAAGAGAAAAGCAGGATCTTGAAGCTTTTTTACGTGCATTGGATGCCCTTTGAAATTCCTGTTAACACACAAGAAAATCCTGCCGAAACCTCAGCAGAGCGCCATTTATTTCTTTAAGACCTACTGAACAACCTTGAATTCAGTTCGGCGATTTTCTGCCCTGCCGTTTTCGTTGGTGTTGTCGGCTACAGGTTGTGAATCTCCATAACCCTTGAAACTAAGTCTGGCAGCTTCAACCCCTGATTTTACCAGGTAGTCGAAGACAGATTTGGCGCGGTTTTCGGAGAGAATGATATTCTTCTGTTTATCGCCAACGTTATCTGTATGTCCGCCGATTTCGATTTTAAGATTAGGCGTATTTTTCATTAGGGCAGAGAGTTTATCGAGTTCGTCGGTTGATTTTTCTTCCAGAGAAAAACTTGCGGTTTGAAAGAAAACATTCTTCAGAATTACCTTATTTCCTGCCTTCAGCGGCATAAGTTTAACTTTAATTTGAAAAGGTTCTGAGCCGCCTTTTCCGGATAGGGAGAAGTTTTCTGAATGGAAGAGAAAGCCGGGCTTACTGATACTTAGGCCGTAATCACTTCCGGCGGGCAGGCAAAC
>JBEGML010000116.1:0-5298 GCA_041183145.1 Bacteroidota bacterium
TCGATGGGTTTGGGCACAAATGCATTCATGCCCGCAGCAATAGCTTTATCTTTAGTCTGACTAAAGGCATCAGCGGAAACAGCGATGATGGGAATATCTTTTTTTGAGTGACCTGCGCCACCTGCTCTGATTTGCTTGCAGGCTTCATAGCCATCCATCTCAGGCATCTGAAGATCCATCAGGACCAAATCAAAATCATCGGCGAGCAACTTTTCCACGGCCTGACTTCCATTGAAAGCAAAGGCAAATTCAACATTCCATTTTTGGAGAATCTGCCCCATGACAAACTGATTGGTTTGATTGTCTTCAGCTACGAGAACTTTTCTTCCGACCAGACCGCTGCCGATTTGAAAACTAGGCTCCGGTTCTTTTTGGGAGGTGCTGTATACAAGCTGGTATTTGATGGCAAAGCTAAAAGTGCTGCCAATTCCCGGTTCACTTTTAAGCATCAGGCAACCGCCTTGCAGTTCTATTAATTGTTTGGTTATGGTAAGCCCGAGTCCGGTTCCACCATATTTACGGCTGTGGCCTATGTTTGCCTGGTTAAAACTCTCAAAAATCTTTTCGTGCTGCTCTTTTGGAATACCGATTCCACTGTCAATAATGGAAAACAAAAGTTCAACAGAGTGGCTGTCCTGATTTACAACATCCACCGTGAGTCTGACAAAGCCCTTCTCTGTGAATTTGATAGCATTACCAACCAGGTTGAGCAGAATCTGATTCAACCTAAGCGAGTCTCCCATCAAACATTTGGGAATTTTTGTATCGGTAATCACCTGAAAATCCAAACCTTTCGAAACGGCAGAAAATGCTATTGCCGATTTGGTATCGTTGACAACCCTGTTAGGGTCAAACTCTAGTTTCTCAATCAACAGTTTACCTGCCTGAATTTTTGAAAAGTCTAGAATCTCATTGATGATTTTTAGCAAAACATCACCCGACTGTCTGATTGAAATGAGGCGTTGTTTTTGTTTAGGATTTTGTTCGTCTTCAATGAGCAGGTCTGAAAGTCCGATGATGGCATTCATGGGCGTACGGATTTCGTGACTCATGTTTGAGAGGAACAATGATTTTGTTCTATCTGCCTGCTCGGCTGCTTCTTTGGCCTTGATAAGGTCGGCTTCAAAATTTTTACGTTCGTCGATATCGAGTATAGTACCAAAAAGTCTGACCACCCTATTGTCGGAATCAAAGATGGGTTTTACAATCACCTGAAGGAATTTTACTTTCCCGCTCTTACGAATGATTCGGATATCATAGGTTTGTGCCAATCCTCGTTCTATAACTTTTCTTATTCGGAGTGAATGCTTGGCAATATCTTCGGGGTGTATCACATTAAGGAATGTTTGAACAACAGCTTTATCGACTCCCTTTTTAAGCCCCATAATTCGATAGCTTTCGTCAGAGAACCAGATTTCTCTTTTATCGAGATCAAACTCCCAACTTCCGTTGTGGGTAAGTTCTTGCGCTTCCTGGAGTAAAGCATCGCTTTTTCGCAAATTTTCGCGCATCGTAATCAAAGATTTACCCAGGGTATCAGACTCACTTAGCGGAATAAAATCTGAATTAAAATTCCCCTTTCCAATCTCTTCCGCAAAATTGGCAGTTTCACGTAATGAATGACTGAGGTTATTAACTGATTTAATCATGTCATTGATTTCATCATTTGTCTTTCTTTCCGGTATTTCATCTATAATTCCTCTGCCTAGTTTATTAAGAATATGCTTGATACGTACAATTGGCCGTGTAACAAAACGCCCCATTTGCCAGGCGAAGAAAGCAGAAATTGCCGTCAGGATAATACTTAATAAAGATATAATGATCAAAATCTGACTGCTGCGCCTATTTAACAATTCCTCATCCGTTCTTATCAGCTCCCGTTGAATTTCAATCAGGATATTGACCTGATTGAGTAATCGCAAAGTATGAGGTGTAATTTCATCTTCAAGTATTAATTCTGCCTGCATCCGCTTCATCGGATCTTCGTAGTCCTCAAAATTATTCAGCAGCTGCATAAGATCATGATGATGCCCTATGAGATGTTCAAAGCCAGTAAACAAACCCTTAAGAGTATCCTGGGGAATTTTAAGTTCCCACTGTTGCGCCAATTGGCTAAGCCTGGATTTAATAGAAGGGTATACTGTATGGTGAATACGATTAAATTCGTTTAAGTTATTTGATTTGGAAGGCAAAAAAACCCAATTGGTACTATGCATTTTGCTCTCAGTAATAAGCAACTGAAAACGACTAAGTTCCTGAAGGGTTGGATTGGAGTTTTCGAAGATATTCCTTGAATCCTCCACATTACGTTCCAGTAATTGCCAGATAGAAAAGCCGCCTATTGCAAAAATGGCAATGAGGAGGAGAAAGCTGAGATTAATTCTCCTTCGAATAGGGAATCTGAGCTTTGACTCTATTTTATTTTCCTCGTCCAAGGCCTACAAATTTAAGGTTTAAGAGGAAGATTGTAAATAACTTTCATATTAATTGCTCTTCCCTGACCCGGTAAAGGATCGGAGCCGGAACGGTAGGCCTGAAAATAAACAAACTGCTCGTTAAGTAAATCACTGACAGAAAACGAAACATCCCAATGATTGGCTATATTTCTGAAGCCGCCTGAAACAGTAACCAGGCTCATTGCACGCTGCTCTAGTAATTGATCAGCACTGTTGTAGCCAAAGGTGCGACTGAAAAACAGGAATTGAGGACTCAGGAAAAAATGCTTGCCAAAGAAACGTCTTGCGCTAAAGCTAACTTTATGATTAGGCATCCCGATTTTAGAATTTTCTTTTTCACGAACACTGTAAACCGGTGAATCAAACATCGAAAAATAAGAAGAATATGATGCTCCTAATTCGGTATCAGTATTTCGGAAAATAACCTCTGCTTCAGCGCCATAAGTCTTGATGGCAACATCGTTGAAATATTTTTCCCTTCCATCTATGTAAGTGTAAATGATAGGATTACTGATCTGGGTGTAGAAAAGAATTACTGAACTTTTGAAGTTTCTCCCAATCTTTCTTCCCAATTCCATTTCAAAATCCGTAGTACGTTCGGGCTTGATATCAGGATTAATATCCATGTTAAGAATGGAGGGGGCCCGGAAGGCCTCATTATACTGTAAGTCAAAATCCCAATTTCGTATTTTTCCTGTGAGATTTATTCTGGGTACCAATACTGCTCCATACTGATTGTGCTTCTCGTATCGTATTCCACTGGTGAGAAGGAAATCAGAGAAATAATTTTCTGACTGGAGAAACAAAGACCAGGTATTAAATCTGATGTCTTTTTCACGGCTTATCTGAAACAAATAGGGCGCATCGGCTTCCGTAAATTCACTTCTATCTTCCATCCAGCGCGCTCCGGCAAGAAGACTCCACTTACCTGTTGCGGCATATCTCGCGATTAAACTTGCTTCTGTACGTTTATTGAAGGTATTGAGCTGCCTGTTGGAATCGGGAGCATTGAGATACCTCCAGGGGTACATTTGTTTTTGCCAGATTTGGGGTGTAATGACAAGCTTATCTCCGACAACAATTTTTTGTCGCAGAGAAATTAAGTGGGTCAGATGCTGATAGCGGTAATTTTCAAATACAGACTGATGCCGGTTATCATCAAGCATATAGCGCAATTCAAAATTTTTATACCAGAATGAAGCATTCACAGAGGCTGTGCTGGTACCTGAAAAATTCTTTAGGTCTATTTTACGTGCAGTACTGTCTGTGCCTACAGAGGCTATTCGATCACTAAAAATTCCATCAGAGTAATGCCCTGAAATATTCATTCCGAAGCCGTTTTTAAAATTTTTCTCGAGCCTCATCCATGCTGTCTTTTGCCCATCGGCACGCTCAAGGCGGCTGTAGAGTGCCCCTACTTTTAGTCCGTCGTTTTCTGAGTCTTTTAAAGTAATAAGGTTGATCACACACAAACCGGCATTACCTCCGTACAGAACTGAACCGGGACCACGAATAATTTCAATCCTGTCAAGCTGATGAAGGGGATAATGTTGCAAAAACTGAAGACTGTTGTAAGCAGTTTCATGCAATTCAATCCCATCTCTCATCAACAATATTTTACCTTCCTGCGCCCAAATTCCACGCACGCCCATACTGATTACATTTTCAAGATCCTGAGCAAAAAATAAACCGGGTACGTTACGCAGAACGTCCATAAGGTCACGCGCGCCACTGTAGCGAATTTCATCCGAATAAATGACGGTCAGCATACCGGGAGCGTCTTTAAGATCTTGTTCCTGGCCTGATGCAAGCGTCACTTTTATATTCAGGAGTTGTTCCAAAGACATTCCGTCAAGTGAACTCTTTGCCGTGTCTTGAGCAAATGAAAACAACTGGGAGAAAACAAATAAATTGAGAAGTGATAATTTTTTCATTGCACAAATTCGGCTAGTCGCAACAATTCAGATGAGACTTTCATTTTTCTGGATTGAATGAGGGTTTTATTAATTTGAAAACGTAATTTATCGTCAGTTACGATAAGATTTATCATAGAGCCATACTGCAGAAGCCCTTTCTTTTCAGTGATGATGAGTACTGGATGTTCCTTAAGGTTATCTGAGATCATTTTAATTTCATCCGGGCTAAGCTTCTTATTTTCGGCTATATATATCATGTCTGAATAATGAAGGGATTTATCATTAACCTGAAAACTTTTTAACAGTATAGACTTGCCATCAATTTTCTTGTTTTCGGTAACACGTCTGAATTCAGATTGAGCAGGAGTTTCACCGATAAAACCAACGACAAAGCCCTCATGATTTCTTTCAACGGGCCATTCGATGTATTTGGTAAAATGATACAAGAACATAGCATGTACACGATAATCCAGGCCCTGAGTCTGACAAACGGGTACAGCGGGGAGAAAAAACGAACAGAAAAATAGAAACTTCAGAATTATTTTCTTCACTTCTTCCTTGTTGTTTCAAATTGACAGTGAAGACGGGCGGCAATTATTTTGTCAAGCAATTCAAATTGCGTGAAAGGCTTGCTGACATAGTCATTCATACCCTTTTCATAGACAAGTTTGCGGGTATCATTAAAAGCATCTGCAGTAAGGGCAATAATGTAAACATCATGATTCTTAACCGAAGATTCAGGATTCCGAACAATGGAAGCGGTTTCGAAACCTCCCATCACAGGCATGTGCAGATCAAGTAAAACGAGATGGTACGATTTATCTTTCATCTTCTCAATTCCAACGAGACCGTTATCAGCAAAATCAGGATGAATATTCCATTTTGCAAGAACTTGTTTTACAAGCAACTGATTGATTTTATTGTCT
>JBEGML010000117.1:0-5399 GCA_041183145.1 Bacteroidota bacterium
GAAGACCATTACGGCAACATCTTGGTAGCTGTAACAGAAGCGGTTAATAACGCTATACAGCACGGAAACAAATTCGACCCGGCAAAAGAAATCGAAGTCGAATACGAAAAGAAAAAAAATAGTCTCGTTTTTCGTATCACTGATCAGGGACAGGGCTTCGATTTTACCACCATTCCAGACCCCACAGACCCTGAAAATCTGGAAAAAATCAACGGCAGAGGAGTTTTCCTGATGTTCAAACTCGCCGATAAAGTAAATTTCAAAGAGAACGGTCGTGTGGTGGAACTAAGTTTCCAACCTGAAGCATCCGTCGGCAGCTAATGCCATCCTGCGTATTCCGCTCAGAACTCACTTCCTTTAATCTCAAAGAAAAAAGGAAATACACCGCCTGGATCAAAAATGTCATAGACCAGCACGGCTGTTCAGCCGGTGATCTGGTATTCGTTTTTTGTGACGATGAATTCCTGCTTCAATACAATTCGCAATTTCTTAACCACCATACATTTACCGACATTATCACCTTTGATTACTCTGAAAACAAGCGAATCTCAGGCGACATCCTGATTTCCGTGGAGCGCGTCAAAGAAAATGCCCTCAAGCTGAATATCTCCTTTGAAAATGAACTGCAAAGGGTCATGATACATGGCATTCTGCACCTGCTGGGCTACAAAGACAAAACCCCGGCCCACAAAACAAAAATGACCAAGGCCGAAAACCAGGCGCTGACCCTTTGGGTTTAAAGACCTATAAATTACTTTCTTCTTCAGAAGCGAAAATCTTCAGAACCTGTGACCATACATTTTGTTATACCTTTGCGGCGCAAATTTGAATATACAATATGGCAACAGATCGTTTTCAGGGACACGACTACTACTTGCTCGATGAGCTACTCACCGATGAACACAAATTGGTTCGTGATGCCACCAGGGCCTGGGTAAAAAAAGAAGTTTCTCCTATTGTCGAGGATGCCTGCCAAAAAGCAGAATTCCCAAAACAATGGATTCAGGGTCTGGCTTCAATAGGCGCTTTCGGACCATACATTCCTCAAGAATACGGAGGAGCAGGGCTGGATCAAATTTCTTACGGCCTGATCATGCAGGAACTTGAAAGAGGCGACTCAGGCCTCCGCTCCACTGCCTCAGTTCAGAGTTCTTTGGTGATGTACCCCATTTTTTCATTCGGATCCGAAGAGCAAAAGAAAAAATACCTTCCCAAACTCGCCTCAGGTGAAATGATGGGCTGCTTCGGCCTGACTGAGCCTGATTTCGGTTCTAATCCGGGAGGAATGATTACAAATTTCAAAGATGCAGGAGAACATGTTATCCTCAATGGAGCCAAAATGTGGATTTCAAATGCACCCTTTGCTGATATCGCTGTTGTTTGGGCCAAGGATGAAAAAGGGATCGTATATGGTCTTATCGTAGAAAGAGGAATGCCAGGGTTTACAACACCTGAAACCCACGGGAAATGGTCATTGAGAGCAAGCGCCACCGGTGAACTTGTTTTTGACAACGTTAAGGTGCCTAAGTCCAATATTCTTCCCAATGTTAAAGGCCTGAAAGGCCCTCTCAGCTGCCTAAACTCAGCCAGATATGGTATTTCATGGGGAGCAATAGGGGCAGCAATGGATTGCTACGACTCTGCTTTGCGATACTCTAAAGAAAGAATACAGTTCGGAAAACCCATCGGTGGCTTCCAGCTCACCCAGAAAAAACTGGCAGAGATGATCACTGAAATCACAAAAGCCCAGATGCTCACATGGAGGCTTGGTGTGCTCAAAAATGACCATCGTGCCACACCGGCACAAATTTCTATGGCAAAAAGAAATAATGTTCATATGGCCCTGACCATCGCAAGAGAAGCACGCCAAATTCACGGAGGAATGGGTATAACAGGAGAGTATCCGATTATGCGGCACATGATGAATCTTGAGTCTGTTATCACCTACGAAGGAACACATGACATACACCTGCTCATTACAGGAATGGACGTTACAGGGATGAATGCCTTCGAATAAAGGCATTCCCGCCAAAGCAAAAAGGCGAACATAAGTTCGCCTTTTTGCTTTACTGCATAATAAAAGAGAATGTTCTAGGGTCTGCCCTGAGACTCCTTTCTCTCTTTTTTCATCTGAGCATCCAAAATCTCACTCATCTGCTCAACACCCATCTTCTTGCCAAAAATCAGCTTGTTTTTATCAAGCATATAAATTACCGGGGTACTACTGATATCGTATACTGATCGGAAGTGGTTGTGAAGATTTATGTCAGCAACGTTGATCCAGTCAAGCTGATTTTCGCGAATAAATTTTTTCCATTTCTGTTCCTCAGTCTCAGTGCAAACAGCAAAAACCTCCACCCCTTTACTTTTGTTGGCAGCATACCATTCCTTGAGCTTGGGAACAACCTTCTTGCAATGGCTGCAATGGGGTCCCAGAAACAAATCACCGTATATGGGGAGTTTACAGTCCAAAGGTTTCGCATAACCCCACTGCTATCTTCCAACATAAGGTTAGGCGCCTTTTTCCCAAGCAACAGAGGTTTCAAAACTCTGGCTCTGTCTGTAATCTTAAAAGTAAGAACTGAATCAGCCCAAAATGCTTGGCCGGTTTTGTAATAGTCTTCAACTAATCCAACAAAAACAGCATCCATTCCCATAATTTTGGATATCTCATAGGTACTTGTCAAGGTAACTACAAGATATTTAAACATGTCGCGACTGCTCTTGGATTTCTCGATGATAAAACGAGCCGAAGCTAGAACAGAATCAGGAATCTGATAGGTCAGCTTATCCATGTAATAATTGATCTTGGGTAACAAAACCGGAGTTCGTATGAGACCGGAATTTGTCAGATTAATCTGATCCCAAAAATGCGACTTGAAATAGCGGTAGGCAAAGGTAGAATCCTTGCGTCCATTGGGTAAAATCGGAGCATCGGGTATTTCAGGTTCAAAGGTAGCTCGCAGAATACTGGAGAGAAATTTGTCAGGATTTTCGGCACTTAGCTGAGTCTTATATGTTTTAACCTCCTTATCAATCGCATTGATTTTGCCCTTAAGCACCTCCGCAGAATCTTTATTGCTCTCCTTTATTTGCTCGTATCTTTTCCTGATAGGCTCAATTTGCTTTTGTTTGATTGCTATCTGATTCAAATACCTGTAAAACAAGTCATTCTCGGCAGATCCCTTGATTTTCATATTTTTTATGGGATCAATAGTATCGGTCTCAAAACTGAAATGTTGCTCAGAGGGTGTAATCAGTATTTCCAAAAATTTCTTATTCGGTGGCACTACCAGATAAATACCGCCGTCAAGTTTTTTATCGCCTTTAAAAACCATGTTGCCTTTAGAGTCAACCCTCACTGTGTCACTTACGTATTGCTTGTCTCCCATGTGATAACCGAAGTAGCAAATAGTATCTTTTAATCCATTTATTTTCGCCTTAATCTCATAGCCATCCTTTTGCTTATCGGCCAGAGCAACGAAATGAACTAAAAAGAAAAGAAAAACTACGCTTGGGAACTTGCTGATTTTCATACTCATATTTGGACTTAAGCTGAGTGCGAAATTAAGATTTCCCCCTGAACCATTTTATTTACAACTATGCACTGACCATCAGATTCAGCAAAAAATCGTTAAAAGGATGGCTTGATTATATTTGTAGTTCATAAAAAATAGATTAAACGTGAACGACCATATGATGGCGCTGGTAGAAGCCTTCCCCGACCAGTTGATCAAAGCTCTTGAAATTGCCGCCAGCAGCGCTGTCAAAGAATCGATAAACCCACCGCGCAACGTGCTGATTTCCGGTCTTGGCGGCTCAGGTATCGGAGGCACCATTGTAGCAGAAATGACCTCTCGGGATTCTGTTTGTCCGGTAATGGTGAACAAAGACTACTTCGCACCTTCCTTTGTCGATCAAAATTCTCTGGTACTTATCTGCTCGTATTCAGGAAATACTGAGGAGACACTGAATGTCCTGCAGGAAGTACTATCGAAAAAAGCTGAGATTGTAGTGATTACCTCCGGAGGAAAAGCCCTGGATTTGGCAACAAGAAATCACCTTGAACATGTCATCATTCCGGGCGGTATGCCTCCCAGAAGTTGTCTTGGATATGCCATGGTTCAGGTTCTGAATATCCTAAGTAAAAAAAAGGTGATAAGCCGGAGCTACCTTGAAAAAGTAAACGGAGCTGCTCAGCTGTTGAAAGACAAAAAAGAAAATATCATCAGCAAGGCGCAATCTATGGCGGCTCTTGTTTTCGGAAAAAAGGCAGTGATTTACTCCCTAGGAGCAACAGAAGGAGTCTCTATCAGGCTGCGTCAGCAACTGAACGAAAACGGCAAGTTGCTCTGCTGGCATCATGTTCTTCCGGAAATGAACCATAACGAATTGGTTGCATGGACAGAATCAGAACCCGGACTAGCTGTTATCATCCTAAGGTATGCAAATGAATATTTCAGAAACCTAAAAAGACTTGATGTATGTGAAAATGTGTTCCGCAAATACACCCCTCATATTCAATCTTTCTGGGCAGAGGGCAATAATGAAGTGGAAGAAATATTTTATCAGATTCATGTCTCTGACTGGGCATCATGCTTCCTTGCAAAAGCCAAAAATGTTGATGCCTCAGACATATCTATTATCAATTACCTGAAAGACGAGCTTGCAAAAATCTGAGATACCTGAACAGAAGGTTTTATTGCACCGGCTGGGAAGGATTCCTTATGCAGAAGCATGGAAATTTCAGGAGTATCTTTTCGACAACCTGATTCGTGAAAAAGTAGAGCGCAGAAATCTGAATACCGGATTTTCAGATCCTGTACACCATTTGATTTTATGCTCCCACCCACCGGTTTACACCCTGGGAAAGAGTGCAAACCCTGCTAACCTATTGTTACATGAGGATTTAATAAGATCTCAAGGGGCAGAAATTTTCAAAACGAACCGCGGAGGTGACATCACCTTTCACGGCCCAGGACAACTTGTCGTATACCCGATTTTTGACCTTGACTTTTTCTTTACTGATATACACCGCTACCTGCGTACACTCGAAGAATCTGTGATTTTAACACTGGCTTCCTATGGAATTAATGCAGACCGCTATCCCGGCTATACCGGCGTTTGGATTCAACCGGAAAACGAACAAAAAGCGAGAAAAATCTGTGCCATGGGCGTTAGATGCAGCCGCTGGGTTACAATGCATGGCTTAGCATTCAACCTCAACACCGACCTGCAATGGTTCAACCACATCGTACCCTGCGGCATCAGTGATAAAAAAGTTAGCTCGCTTCATCTGGAAACAGGAAAAACCATTGATGAAGAAGAAACAGCTGACCTGCTTGTAAAAAATATGGCAATGCTTTTTAACTTCATTTTGAAAAAGCTCTGATCAGATA
>JBEGML010000118.1:0-3711 GCA_041183145.1 Bacteroidota bacterium
AACTTGCGGTGTATACCTCAAACTCTCTTCGAAAATATGCATTGAATGAAATGAGATTATTCTCCTCATCATCAACAAAAAGAACGCTGATTTTTTTATTCATGGTCGATAATTTTCTTTGCTATTAGACAATTTTCTTCTCATCCTCAAAATAATATGAGTCCCTTCTCCGGGTATAGAATGCAACTCGATTTTCGCATTATGGCTTTCAATAATTTTAAAAACAATTGACATCCCCAGACCGGTACCCTTGCCAATTTCCTTGGTGGTAAAAAATGGCTCAAATATCCTTGACTTTACTTCTGCGCTCATTCCGGCACCCGAATCAGAAATATGAACAATAGGCTGATTATTTTCCAGAGTAGTCTCAATAAGCAGGAGATGCTGCTCACGATAAATTTGAGACATGGCGTAAATTGCATTATCTATGATGTTCATAAAGACCTGATTCAATTTCCCTGGGTAACATTCGATTAGCCCCAATTCAGTCAAGCGTGTTTCAACTCTAAGGTTGTCAGGAAAAGTATGTCGAAGAAGAATAAGGGTACTTTTTATGCCCTCATTGAGATCAACATCCTTTATATCACTCTCATCCAGTCTGGAAAAATTTTTCAGACTCTTCACTATCTCAGCAGTCCTTGCAGCCCCTTCCTCAATTCCCTTGAACAATGTGTCTATTTCGCTAATTAAATAACTCAGATTAATTTCTTGTTTGAATTTATTAATTGCGGCAATCTGTTCTCTAATATCATGATCAGGATTCAGTTTATGATAGAGTGATAGAAGCTGAATTAATTCCGACAGATCCCGTTTAAGCGGACTAATATTCGCACTTACAAAATTTATGGGATTATTAATTTCATGTGCTATACCGGCAGTTAATTGACCAAGCGATGCCATCTTTTCGGAATCCACAAGCTGAGCCTGTGCCTCCTTTAAATTATTCAAAATATAATTAAGATCTGAATTTGCGCGTTCAAGCTGAAGGGTCCTTTCCTGAACTTTTCTCTCAAGCATAACATTTTGCTCATTAACCAATCTCTCATTTTCTCTGAGTGCTGAAATTTTTTCGGCTTGTACTCGCTCGTTTTCTACTTTAAGTAATTTAATCCTATCTGCAAGTGCAAAGGATAGCAAAACTACCTCCATAGCGCTACCAGCAGGCATTGTGTAAAGAGTAAAATTATTGTATGGAAGTATACCAAAATCCTTCATTACATACACCGCAACACCAACGAGAAATATTGACCAGGCTATCAGGAAAAAAATAGCAGGTCGAGAACCCCGTCGAAATAAAACCATTGCCTCAGCAAGCATATAAATAGAGAGCAACATAGCGCAGGCCTCAATCAGCTGAAAACTGACAGGAAAATTTCCTAGCAAGGCAAGAAAAATCGCAATAATGTATATCAAAGGAAAAACAATCCAAAAATGATCAGATTCGGGAATCAATCGCCGGGTCTGAAGAAGAGAACGCATAAAAAGAAGACTTGCAGTTCCCGCAATAGGAGGAAAGATAAATGAACTGAAAGAGGCTATTGCTGGAGAGCCAGGCCACAAGTATTGAAATGTATACCCTAGAATCGAAGCCTGAGTTAATATAACTGCGGCCAAATAGAGTATATAAAACAAATAGGATTGGTCTCTTACTGTATAATAAATAAAGAGATTATAGGTCAACATTACAATCATGATACCTACGTAAAAACCAACAAGAGTATCACGAGCCTTATTAGTTTCAAAAACCTTTTCTGGAGAACCTATTGAAATGGGAATCTGCACGTTGTCTCTTGCTTTAACCCTTACAAAAACATTAATCAAATGATGAGGTTGAATACGTATTTTGAAGATGTAGTTCGGATCATGATATTCACGCAAACTAAAAGGAAGATATTCACCGGTGTGAAAACTTTTCATTTCGCCAATGGAATCTATAATGTAAAGGGCTACCTCATCAAGTCCAGGTTGCGCAATCTGAAGAAGGTAATCATCGCGAAGCCCGCTGTTGTATAACTGAAACTTAAGCCATATGGCCGATTCGGTAATGCCGAAATTTGGAATATCACTTATCACGGGTTCAAAACCCTCGATTGCCTTTATCTGTTCGATTTCAAGCTTGGCAGTCTTATCAATAAAATACAGAACATGGTTTTTCACATCCTTCAATGCATTTGATTCACCAACATCAATTCGAGGAACCTGTGCAAAACAAACACCGAACAGACCCAAATATCCGAACAGACTTAATAAAACAGAAAACAGCTTAGTGCTGTTCATCATAACAAGGTCTTTTATGGCCTCAATTTAAATAAAATATCTGTATCGATCCAAGATGGAAACAAGGTGACTAAAACTATAGATTAACGATCTAAAAAACGGAAATCAGCAGGCAGGGATTCTAAAAACTTGTTGATGAATTATGGCTTGAGCTCAAAAACATAACTCTCTCCTGCCTCTAGCTTTATTCCTGAGGGGATTGCGAATTCATTTCCCGATACAACATCTCGAGCAATCTTAAAATTACCAATGGATTCTTTATAACGTGCAAATTGGACATCGCTCGACTTGTCCCTGCTATTCACGACAACCATTATTACCTGTGATTCTATATACCTGAAGTATACATAAACTCCATCCTCAGGAACATATTGCAAGAGTTTTCCGGCACTAATAGCGTTGCAGGTGGAGCGAAATTGTGATATCTTTCTGATGTATTCAAATGCCTCCTGCTCCAAAGTAGTTCTTCCGGATGCTTCAAATTTATTGACCTTATCTTCAGGCCATCCACCAGGAAAATCATTTCTGACGCGCGCATCTGGATTTGCATAATTCTTCATCAATATCTCTGTGCCATACAACATAACAGGAATTCCCCGTAATGTCATAAGCAAATTAATGCCTGTTTTAAACCGATTCATATTTTCACCACACATCGACCAAAACCTACTCAAATCATGATTATCAAGAAAAATAATGTTTCTGAAAGCATCCTTATACAGAAAATCCTGCGCGAGCGTATAATATAATCTGGCCACACCTTCAGTCCAGCCCTGCTTGCCCTGAACAATTTCATTAATGGCATAATAGAATTGAAAATCTGTAATTGATTCCAAAGGAATCTTAATCTTCTGATTAATTCCGTTACCATAAGTAAACCAAGCCTGTACTGCAGGGCCATGGTCCCAGACCTCTCCAAAAATAAAAAGATCAGGATATTCCAATTTAACATTCCTATACCATTGATCCATAAACGAAGGATCAGGATATGCCCAGGTGTCAATACGCAAGGCATCCAGAGAGGCCGTCTCAACCCACCAGATGGTATTCTGAGTGAGATATCTTGAAACCTGAGCGTTTCTCTGATTCAAATCTGGCATATGTTTGTCGAACCATGCATTTTGCATGCGCTCTATGTCTGAAACTGCGGCATAAGGATCCATAAGCGTAGTTGCCCGGTAATTTGTTCTGGTAAAATCCTTGAAGTGATGAAACCAACTGGAATCAGGCATATTCCGGTACAAATAATGCATATTACCGGTATGATTAAAAACAAGATCCATAACTACCTTTAAATCTCTATTATGCGCTTCTTCAACGAGATTGATATAATCTTTTAAAGTACCAAGGCGAGAATCTATTTTGTAATGATCGGTAATAGCATATCCATGGTAGGACTCGTGGGGCTGATTGTTTTCCTGCACAGGATTCAAC
>JBEGML010000119.1:0-8442 GCA_041183145.1 Bacteroidota bacterium
CTCCAGATATCGCCGATAGTGAAGAGATGAGAGAGAAATATTATCATATCGTAATGGAAAGACTGGAGCGTTATACCGGCTTTCCTATTCGGAATAATGTTGTTTACAAAAAATCATATGCTCATCGCGACTTTATCAACGATTACAATGCTTTTAAAGGCAATGCCTACGGCCTTGCTAATACCTTAAGCCAAACAGCCATACTCAAGCCCTCACTAAAAAGCAAGAAAATAAAAAACCTTTACTTTACAGGCCAGCTAACCGTACCCGGACCCGGTGTCCCGCCGTCTATTATCTCAGGTGAAGTTGTTGCAAAAGAATATATCAAAGATCAGGAAACAGATAAAATCGCAGTAAAATGAGCCAGCTCTATCTTAACACCTGCCTTAAAGCCAGCAGGATGGTAACCAGAAATTACAGCACCTCCTTCTCGCTGGGCATCCTCTCGCTCGCTAAAAGATATCGTAATCCCATTTATTCCATATATGGTTTCGTACGTTTCGCAGATGAAATTGTTGACACTTTTCACCAACACGATAAAGAAAGTCTTCTGAACCGTTTTGAGCAAGATACCTGGCTCTCCATTTCAGATGGAATTAGCCTGAACCCCGTCTTACACAGTTTTCAGTATGCTGTAAATAAATACAACATCCCTCATGATTTAATCAAACAGTTTATACATAGCATGAGAATGGACCTTAGTCCACAACATTACAACAACGCCTCCTTCAAAGAATATATACTGGGCTCTGCAGAAGTGGTAGGACTCATGTGCCTATGCGTCTTTTGTGAAGGCGATGTTGCTATGTACGAACGTCTAAGACCCCAGGCCATGGCACTTGGATCTGCCTTTCAAAAAATTAATTTTTTGCGTGATATAAAGGCAGATGTTTTTTCGCTGGGTCGATCCTACTTTCCGGGCTTTGACCCCGGGCATTTCAACCAACAAATGAAACAGGAAATTGAAGCTGACATAGAAGCTGACTTTTTGCAGGGACTGGAAGGCATAAAAAAACTCCCGTACCGTAGCCGGTTTGGTGTATATGTAGCCTATGTTTACTATCACTCCCTCTTTAAGAAAATCCGAAACCTCACTGCTGAAAGGATTCTCAACGAACGGGTTCGTATTCCAAATCGTAAAAAATATGGGCTCATTGTAAGTTCTTATTTCAGACATGCTCTTAATATGCTTTAGCCATTGAATATCTTTTTAATAATATCTCTTACTATTATGATAAACGTGACTCCGGGTCTCGAAGAAATCAAGCAACGCTTTGATCGTGCCGCTCAGGGCAAAGAAGATGCAAAACATCTTTTTGAATTATTATCCTCCATGAAACTCAACCCTAACCAACGTTTGTACGCATGGTGGGGCGCAACCGAAACATTGCTTGCAAAAGAAGCTATGTTCCCCGGCACAAAGCTTAACCTCCTCGATAAAGGAATGGAAAAAATAAATGCTACTTTAAAAAAATTCCCGGCAGACCCGGAAATCATTCTACTTCGTTTCATGATAGAATCTCAGGTTCCGGCCTTTCTGGGCAGAAGTAAAAATCTGGATAATGATAAAACTTTTCTACTGAAAAATCTTCAGCAAAAGCAGCAGGCCCGTGATTGCGCATTTGTGCTGGAAACTGCTCCAAAACTGAAGTATGCCGGAACACTGAACAAAAAAGAAGAGGCATTGTTAGAAACTTATGTTTTAAACTGTATTAAAAAGTAGTCATGCTCAATCTGCAGGTAACCATAGATAAAGCGTCCGGCTTCTGCTTCGGGGTAGTTTATGCCATAGAAATGGCAGAAGAAGTTTTAAACCGTCAGGGCTACTTGTACTGCCTGGGTGATATTGTTCACAATGATGAAGAAGTTGAAAGATTAAAAAGAAAAGGTCTAATTACCATCGGGCATGAAGAATTTAATGAATTACATAACGAACATGTACTTATCAGAGCCCACGGAGAACCCCCCTCTACCTACCAGACTGCTATTCAAAACAACATCACCCTAATAGATGCTACCTGTCCGGTTGTTTTGAAACTCCAAAACCGCATCCGTAAATCATACGATAACAAGGAGAAAATTTTGCTCTTCGGGAAAAACGGACACGCTGAAGTGGTTGGGCTTATGGGACAAATAGCCAATCAGGGTAAGGTGTTTGCCGATGTCACAGAACTTGAAGTACAGGAGCTCCCGGAAGAAGTAACTCTCTACACTCAAACTACCAAAAGCCGCAAGCAGTTTCGTGAAATAACTTCTGTATTACGCGAAAAAGGAATTAGGGTAAATAGCCATGACACCATCTGTACACAGGTTGCCGACAGGGATACAGACTTGAGAACATTTGCATCAGGCTTCGACAAGATTGTATTCGTTGCGGGAACAAAATCCTCTAATGGAAAAGTTCTTTTCCAGGCCTGTAAAGAGGTCAACCCCAATACCTATTTCGTAAGCAACCAAAGTGCAATTCAGCCTGAATGGTTCGGTGAAGGCGAAAGAGTAGGAGTTTGCGGCGCAACCTCAACACCGATGTGGCTTATGGAAGAGGTTCGTGATTGTTTGCGCACCCTCTGATTGCCCGTCAGTTGTAGGGCCATAATTCTTAACTTTGCAAAAATTTTTTCATGACTGTTCAATCTGAGGTTCGGTCGCATGTTACCATCATGTTTGCCGGAGATTCCGGTGACGGCATTCAGCTCACCGGCTCGCAGTTCACCGATACCGCGGCTCTGTTCGGTAACGACATTTCCACCTTTCCAAACTTTCCCGCTGAAATCAGAGCACCTCAGGGTACTCTACCCGGCGTATCAGGCTTTCAGCTACATTTCGGAAGCCATCGTTTATACACTCCCGGAGACCTTCTAGATGTTCTGGTCGTCATGAATGCCGCGGCTCTTAAAGCAAATTTGCGAAACCTGAAACCAGGCGGAATCATTATCGCCAACACCGAAGGGTTCGATATCAAAAATCTAAAACTCGCGAAATATCCCGATGGTGAAAATCCCTTGCGCAATGAAAGCCTCAGCGCCTTTAAGGTGTTTGAATTGGATGTCACCCGCATGACCCGAACCGCTCTCGCCGGCTCCGGGATGGGAACCAAGGAGATAGACCGAAGCAAAAACATGTTCGTCCTTGGCTACCTGTACTGGATGTTTCACAGAGATCTCAAATACACAGAATCCGAAATAAACGAAAAATTTAAAAAGAAACCCCACCTCATTGAGGCCAATATCAAAGTGCTCAGGGCTGGTTACAATTTCGGGGAAACCTCAGAAGCCATGGCCTCTCGCTTCGAAGTAAAAGCAGCCTCCTTGCCTCCGGGAGAATACAGAAGTATCACCGGCAATCAGGCAGTAGCCCTGGGGCTGCTGGCCGCGTCAAATCGCGCAGCCCTGCCCTTATTTTATGGCTCCTACCCCATAACACCGGCATCTGATATTCTGCACGAATTATCAAAACATAAAAACTTTGGAGTAAAAACCTTCCAGGCAGAAGACGAAATTGCTGCTATCTGCTCTGCCATTGGAGCCTCCTTCGGCGGAGCACTTGGCGTCACATCCTCTTCCGGACCCGGAATAGCTCTCAAAACCGAAGCCATCGGGCTCGCCGTCATGCTGGAGTTACCCCTGGTCATCATAAATATACAACGTGGCGGACCAAGCACCGGCCTTCCCACCAAAACAGAACAAGCAGACTTGATGCAGGCCGTTTATGGCAGAAATGGTGAATCACCGTGCGTCGTTATCGCAGCTAACTCCCCGGCCGATTGCTTCAATACCGTTTATGAAGCCTGTAGAATCGCTGTTGAGCACATGGTTCCTGTATTCTTTCTCTCTGATGGATATATTGCAAATGGCGCAGAACCTTGGAAGTTTCCTTTAGCCAAGGATTTAAAACCAATTTCTTTTGGATTCGCGAAAGCCGGACCCGAAACATTCAAGCCTTATCAAAGGAATGAAAAACTCGTCAGACCATGGGCCGTTCCCGGAGTGAAAGGACTGGAGCACCGAATAGGAGGATTGGAAAAAGAACATGAAACCGGTAACATTAGCTATGATCCCGAAAATCATCAGCTCATGGTTAAAATCAGAGAAGAGAAAGTTCAAAAAGTTGCGCTTAGCTTCCCGCCAACAATTCCAGATCAGGGCAAGATTGGCGCCACCTTGCTAATGGTGGGCTGGGGGTCAACCTATGGCACCATTAAAACAGCCGTAGAAGAACTGCTTCAGGAAGGATACTCCGTTGCACATCTCCATCTGCGCTACCTTAACCCTCTGCCTGCCGATCTCGAGTCTGTGCTTAAAGCATCTAAAAATGTAATTGTTCCGGAACTCAACAACGGACAACTTGTTAAGATTCTGCGAGAAAAATATCTGATTCCCGCCCAAGCATACAACAAAATCAAAGGTCTGCCCTTTACAGTATCTGAAATTAAAGAACTGGCCAAAAGCAAAATAACCCTTTAATGGAAACAGAAAATTCATCAGAAACCTTCACTCCAAAAGATCTCATTACAGATCAAGAAGTAAGATGGTGCCCCGGCTGCGGTGATTACTCTATACTGAAACAAGTCCAAACGGTAATTCCTGAACTAGGTTTAAAACGAGAAGAAATCGTCTTCGTTTCAGGAATCGGATGCTCGTCTCGCTTCCCCTATTACATGGAAACCTACGGCATGCATAGTATTCACGGCCGTGCAACCGCTATAGCAACAGGTCTGAAAATGATGAGACCCGAACTCAGTGTCTGGCTTGTTACCGGCGATGGTGACTCTTTGTCCATAGGTGGCAATCATTTTATCCATATGCTCCGGAGAAACCCAGATATCAATGTTTTATTATTTAATAATGAGATTTACGGACTTACAAAAGGCCAGTATTCCCCAACCTCTCATGAAGGACAGATCACCAAATCTACACCCTACGGATCGTTAGATCATCCATTTAATCCTGCTGCTCTTTGTATGGGTGCAGGAGCAAGTTTTATAGCTCGCACAATGGATCGCGACCCCACTCACTTACGCGAAATCCTTCGCCGCGGCCATGCACATAAAGGAACTTCCGTTATCGAAATTTATCAAAACTGCAATGTTTTTAATGACGGGGCTTTTGAAGTGTTTACAGAAAAAAACCTAAAAAAAATAAACACTCTTTTTCTTGAACAAGGAAAGCCTCTCGTTTTTGGAGAACAGCAAGAGTGGGGAATCAGGCTCGATGGTCTTAAACCTGTTAAGGTGAACCTTACAGAAGGAAATTTCAGTTTAAATGACCTCTGGATTCATGATGAGCATGATCATAACAAAGCCCTTCTGCTCTGTAATATTTTTCAAGATCCTTCTTCAGACCATGCGCTGCCTCGTGTTTTCGGAGTATTTTATTCCGAAAGCCGCGATTGCTACGAATCACTGGTAAACAATCAAATAAAAGAAGTTACTGAAATGCGTGGGCTCGGAGATCTTAATGCAATTATCCGCGGCAGGAATACCTGGCTCATTGCTTAAAAAATCAAACAGCAATGGCAAGATCTTCTGCCTTTTCTTCAAGCCCGCTTGCCTGACGCATTAATCCGTCTTCCTCTCGCCTTACCAACATAATGAACCCGTTTTCCAAAGGCAGAAATCCATATTCATATACAAAGTAATACACCGTTCCTTTTCTGGTATTTACCTGATGAGTAAAATACTGAAAGTTGAATCCGCGGTCAAGTAGCTTTTTCTCCGCAACCCTTATTTTACCCTCTTCGGGAACCATTTCCTGTAATAGCTTCCTGTTACGATGCAGGGTCTGATCAATGCTTCTTACCCATAAAGGCAAATGTTTGCGATGCATATTGTTGTGTGCATTCCTGCAGGTATCATCGCAGTATTTCTTGTCTGTCCTGCCCATCAATGGCTTCTGACAGTGGGCACAATCTTTTAATGTAAAGTAGTTCATGATATGTTTTTTCGTTTAATAAACATACATTAATGAAAACCCTATTGTCAAGGATGTAAATCAATATGTTAGAGTATGACAATAGAAATACAACTGTTTACAGTAGTTTCAAAACAGTTTACTTACCTAAAGTAAGCCGAAATTAACATCCTGCATTAAAGACCCGCTTAAAGAGCCTTTTATGCAGTTTTGAAAATATTAATTAACTTTTATCAATCGGGTTACTGACCGTAGTCCACGCAAATCAACACCCTCAACAGAATAAACCCCGTCTGGCAAAGTGCTGACGTCAGCATCTATCCACTGCTGTGACTGAAGAACAGGTATAGACATAGCCTCACGCCCAAGAGCATCAAGAATACGAAGCACGCGAGGAGATGTACTGAAATTATCCAGATGAATTCTGATATTGCCCGAACTTGGATTAGGCAATAAAGTAATTCTACCTCTATCGGAAGACTCGCTGATTCCCAAAGGATTTACCGAGAGACAATTTCCATATACAAAAGTGGGCGCTCGCTCTCCGTTACGAACGGCAATGTCATAAATGCTGTCAATACAAATCATGGTGTCAGTAACCTGATTAAAATAAATACGACATATTGCCTGAGCACCTGGCTGATGAATTAAGGTAGAATCAGATGAAGCAAGGGCAACAACCTGATTGGTGTTGGGATTAAATCCTATTTGAACAGGAAACGCTCCAGGATTGCTGAGACTAACAACATTTGAAATATTGATGCCATGAACAGAGAACTGGTATCCGACAACATCTGCTGTAGCGTTTAAAATGTCAACATCTATATAGTTCTGAACATAGTTTGATGCACTAATGCTTAAACCCGTGAGATTGTTGGGATTACTCACATTTCGGGGAAAACTGCAAGGGTTATTCAAATTTGGATTGCTGCTGGCAGGATTATCGATACACCACGAAGCCAGAGCCGCATCATAAACAGTGAGACTGCCATTTCCGCTGAGATCATTGCATAAGGTACTGTTTCCGTTTGTGAACAACATGTTCATGTACTGATCAACATCAAGCTGATTAAGCGCTGTATCAGCTACAACGTTTCCATAGATGCCGCCCCCGTTACAATTTCCTGCACAATCAGGAATAGCAGTACCTCCGGGAATCCCAAGACAATCAGTATATGGCTGACAATTAGGCAATAGATAAAACGAAGGCACACCCGTAACCGGATTGTGAGAAATATGAATACAAACCTGCAGGGCATTGTTGACATGGTTAATCTCCATGTGTCCCATTGCATCAGGCAAATGATAGGCATTAATAATCACCGCAAGACGATAATCACCATCGGGCACATCGGTAATGTCTATCCATTGACACTGCGTTCCCACACCATAAACATCATAACAACCACTTGAAATACCCATGTTTCCACATGTATACTGTGCATTTGGCCCTCCGCACAAATCCATGACACAGTAGCCGTTCTTGTGCCCGGCAGGAATCATATTGTTGTTAAGGTCAAACAACCGATAATCTCCATAGCCTTCGTAGTGCGCGTGTCCATGACAATTATTGGTGTTAAACATGGTAGGGTTGGCGCCCGGACTTCCCAGGTAATAATCAAGTGTTCCAACATTATCAATTTTGCTGGTAAATTGTATTACCCAGCGAGTACCATAATCAAGCAAACATCCCTCTGCCACATCGCAGGTGCTGGCAGTATGAGAGGTAATACTAAGTGAGTTTACAAACGCCAGTGAATCAAATTCAAGATCCGGGCCGGCACAGGCGGGATTTGGAAAATAAATACAAGAACCATCACTTACTGTTGCAAGAGGATTATAATTGCAGGCCGCCGGATCTGTACAGCCAGAGACCGGACCTACATAAGCAAAGGAAAAATTTACATTGCCGGCACAATCATCCAGATTATCACCTATTCTGATTTTGTAGGTTGTTCCTGCCATTAGCACCATACTGAGATCAGCCTGCAGCGCACAATTTGCATTGTCATTGTAGGCAAATGTTCCGGGAGGGCCTTCGTCAAGTGAATTCCCGTTACATGAAGTATAAACCCAGATTTTTGTATCACAAGTATTTCCGAGGCCACATGTAGAAACACGATAATTACCGGTGCTATCTGGCGTATATTCATACCAGGTGTTATCAAAAGATGCTACATGGTTTCCGTAAGTGAGAGGCAAGGGAGAGGAACAAAAGCTGCCCGGCGGGCAACTAAAGGGAAAAGACAGAGACGCATACGCCCCGGTATTCTGCGCCACAAGACTGCCGTCAACATATAGCCAAAAGCCACCCGGTGTAAATATACCATCACCATAGGAATCGAACATGTTAAACACATGGCACGATCCGGTAGGCACGCAAATAGTATCGCCTACAGACCCTCCCGAAGCAACGATACTCCCGGATTGCGTTTGAATATTCCAGGATATTTCACCCGGATAAGAATCAGGAATAATATGAACTATGACCTCACTGAAGCCTGAAGAGCATGCTGCATCTGCCTTTGGCACA
>JBEGML010000120.1:0-2690 GCA_041183145.1 Bacteroidota bacterium
ACTTAAAGAGGTGTATGGTTGCCTGAAATTAATGGGTAGCTGAAAGCCCATCATCAAAGCAATGCCCATTGCCATATCACTGTAACCCGAGAAATCACAATATATCTGCAGGGTGTAACCATAGGTTCCCAAAAGATTTTCAACCGGAGAATACAATGCGGGATTATCAAAAATACGGTCTACGAAATTGACACCTATATAATCAGAAATGACCGCCTTTTTCAAAAGACCTGATATTAAAAGAAAAACAGCCATCCCGGTTTTATTACGATCTATAAAAGCAGGCTCCTGTAATTGCGGGAGTAACTCATCAGGCCTGACAATTGGGCCTGCTACCAGATGCGGAAAAAAAGAAATATACAAGAGAAAATCACGAAGTGAGGAAACTGGTTTGAATTTCCCCAAATAAACATCTGAGGTGTATGAAATCAATTCAAAGGTGTAAAAGGAGATGCCAAGCGGCAGAAAGATATCTCCGAAAGACCAGCCCGAAAAACCAAGGTCATGAATAACATTGCCAAAGAAATTTGCATACTTGTACCAAAGAAGTAGAACAAGATAAAAGAAAATAGAAAAAATAAATACAGCTTTTCGATAAGGCTTATTCCCGCGATGATAAATCCATAAAGTGAGATAATGAGCAGCTATTGAAGTAGCTATTAAAAGTAGAAAATACCAACCGCTTGATTTATAATAGAAGTAGACAGAAAAGAGCAGAAGAAGGGAATTCCTGAGCCCGGGCTTCTTGCGCAAGGGAATATACAAGGGAAGAAAAAACAAAAACAAAATCAAAAAAAGCAGACTGTTGAATAACAGTGGCTCCTTGATATTGTAGCTGAACAACTCTCCTATTTTTCCCGAATCTATAATCATCTTATTTTAAGGCACGCATCAGCGCATCGAATAACAGATAGCCCTGCAACTCATATCCGCGACGATTCAGGTGTAGTTTATCTTTTGCAGTGAGTCCTTTTGTGTACCATTTCTGAATACTGCCATAACCTCCCATGACAGAAAATAAATCCCAATAGCTCATGCCACGACGAACAGCTACAGACTGAAGTACCTGACCGGCACGTCTGTTACGCGGGTTTCTGTGCTTACGTCCTTTCATGGCATCACCCGGACAAACCAGCATGATACGAGCTTCGGGAAACATGCCTGAGAGGTGCAAAAGAAATGAATCTGCCTGCTGCCTGAAGGTAAGGGTGTCAAAAGCCTGAGAAAAGGCTTCATTCGTACCCAGAGATATCATAAATAAATCAGGCTTAAGGTAATTTAATTGTTCAAAAAAGACAGGCTGAGAAAGATAATGTCTGTATTCTGCACCATTGATAGCAATGGTATGATAACGTATTCCGGAAGAGTCATTCAATCCGTTCATACCGTAAAGTGTGAAAACGCTGTCTTCATTTCCGGGTTGAGGAACAAGCATAAAACGATTCACAGGTTTTTCAAAAGTAATAAGAGACTGCGGGCTTGCCGGATTTACACATGCAAGAACGCAACGTGAACTGTCACAAACTGCCACCGGCATCTCACCGGCAGCATTTCTGCTAAAAACCTGAAGTGAACTTATGGAGTAGTCGAGCCCTGGAGGAGAAATTAACTGAACCTCCATCTCAGCATCCTGACGACGAGCCTGAACGGTAAGTCCCGAAACTCCGATAGCAAGAGTATCTTTTTCTGATACAATGCGTCTGGCTCTCCAGCGAACCGCAGAACGTGTCTTAACATGGGGCGGCTCATTGGTTCGTCCGACCTTATATGGAACAAGAAGCCCCGGCCCCGCATTACCGTACCTCCTCTGCAAACCCTGTCGAACAACAGCGGTAAGAAAACCCGCCTGAAGATGACTGTCGCCAATATGAACTATGTTAAATACCTCTTTACGCTTACGCAGTGAATCTAACTTTTGACCGGTAAATTTCCAGGCCACACTGTCACCAACAATAACATTATCAGAAGTTTTTAGAAAAGGATAGAGTCTGTTTATGGAATCATGCTGAGAAAAAAGGGAAAGCGGATGAATAAAAGTAAAATATAATAAAATAAATTTAATTATTGTATTCATACATTATTATTTATATCCTTATGAAACAATTCCTTCTCTCTTTCCAGACAATCAAAAATCAACCTGCCAATGCGCGCGGCTCCACTAAAATTAAAATGTGTGTAATCTTTATTAGCCAATGGTGCCGGTGATTCAACCCAGCGTACCATAGTGCCTTCACCACCCATCAGGGTAAACAAATCAACAAAAGCTGTCTGAGCCATTTTTGCTGCAGCCTTCTGTGCTTCTGCAACACGGGGCACACCCGGATCGGTAATGTAACCCTCCTCAGAATTATAACCCTTGTCGGCAGTGCCGACAAGGAGCACCGAGGTTCCGGGCATAGCCTTTCGAAAATGCAGAAGGGTTCGTAACAAACCTTTGGTATACCATGAGTAATCCTTTACCTCAGCACTCACAGCATTGATGCCATAGTGTAAGATCACCAGATCGTAACCAAGCAGAGAATCAGTGGCACTCAAAAGTGAGGAAGGTATACGTGTCATGGGCATGCCGCTGTTGCCGCGAAATGCAAGATTATCAACATACACTCCGGTGTCGGAATCGAAGTTAACACCATATACCGGAAATTCACCTCCACCGAAATGAAACTCCACCGGAGCGCGCTCAGTACCTA
>JBEGML010000121.1:0-5708 GCA_041183145.1 Bacteroidota bacterium
ATATGTACCTAATTGCCGACAGTGGCTCAACAAAATGTGACTGGATGCTGGTTGATAACAGCGGAAAAGAACTTGAATCGTTCACAACAATGGGATTCAATCCGTTTTTTCACAATGAAAAGATAATTGAAGATGCCATTAGAAACAATGAGGGCCTTGCCGCATGCGCCTCAAAAGCAGAGCTTGTTTTTCTGTACAGCGCCGGTTGCAGCAGCCGAGACCTTAAACTTATCGTGGAACGCGCACTGCAAAAGGTCTTTACAAAAGCCCACGTTTATGTAGACCATGACCTTGTGGGAGCCGCCTTCTCCACATACGATGGTAAACCGGGCATCACCTGTATTCTGGGTACAGGTTCAAACTCTTGTTATTTTGATGGTGATAATGTTAGTGAAGAAGTTCCTGCCTTGGGTTATATCTTGGGTGATGAAGGAAGCGGAAGTTATTTCGGCAAACGTCTTCTTACAAAGTTTTTATACAAACAACTTCCGGCAAGAATGCAGAAACAACTAGAGAATGATTACAAATTAACTAAAACCACCATCTTTGAAAACGTTTACATGAAGCCACATGCCAATGTTTATCTGGCATCCTTCATGAAGGTTTATTCTGAAAACAAAGACCTTGATTGGGTGAATAACACGGTTGCTGCAGGTATGCGAGACTTCCTGGAAAATCACGTGGCCTGTTTCCCCAATTATCAAAAAGTGCCCGTACACTTTATCGGTTCAATCGGCTATCACTTCGAGGAAATCGTGAGACAGGAATGCAGCAAAATGGGAATTACAGCAGGGCAGATTATTAAAAAACCCATACACGGTCTTGTCGATTATCACATGAAATACCTGATAAAAAAGGAAAAAGCCTGATGAAGCTTAAGCACAACAATTCTTCTTCTGAAACTGGCAAAGGCAGCAAGGTATACAGACAAAGGGTAAATAGCCTTAATAAAAGTCTTGGTGAAATTCTGCATTACAGAGCACAGCCCTTCGGCCTAAATCTGGAAACTTCTGATGATGTCATAGACCTGCTTACCTATGATGAAGGAACTCTTCGCATCAGGATTAGAAAAAAGTCATCCGACCGCGAAGACTTTTCTTATGCAGTAAACGCACAACCCAGGGAAAATTTGTATAAACTAAGCGATAGAGAAGATGAGCTTGTGCTGACTATGCCTGCCTTTGTATGCAGAATCCAGAAGAAAGCCTTCCGCATAGCTTTTTATTCACATGAAGGCAAACTGATAAATGCAGATGAAGAATCATTTGGCACCTCCCGAATTGGGAATGAAGTCACCACCTATAAAAAGATTCACAAGGGAGAGCGATTCATTGGAATGGGAGAGAAGACCGGAAACTTAGATCGCCGCGGTAAAACCTACACACACTGGAATACCGATCACTTTGCCTATGGCATAAACGATGACCCACTCTACCTGAGCACTCCATTTTATATCGGAATAAAAGACCGCTTCACTTACGGCATATTTCTGGATAACACCTATAAGAGCGTTTTTAATTTCGGCGCCTCCAACGACAGGTTCATGTATTTTCAGGCAGATGATGGAGAGATGAATTACTATTTTATCCATCGCTCCGACATCAGAACTATACTTGAAAGCTATACCGGATTAACCGGAAGAATGAGCTTGCCCCCTCTCTGGAGTCTGGGCTTCCAGCAATGCAGATACAGCTATTATCCTGATACGGAGTTATTGAATATCGCCCGGACTTTTCGCGAGAAAAAGATTCCCGCAGATGTAATTTATCTTGACATTCACTACATGGATGCGTACAAGGTTTTCACCTGGCATCCCGAGCGCTTTCCTGATCCACGTGCACTCACGAAAAAACTCAAAGAACTGGGCTTCAATACTGCGGTAATTCTCGATCCGGGAATTAAAAAAGAAAAGGGGTATCTCCCTTATGAGGAAGGACTGGAAAAAGACTTGTTCGTAAAGTATCCCGACGGAAAACCCTATGCAGGTGAAGTTTGGCCGGGGTGGAGCTGCTTCCCCGACTTTACCTCTGAAGAAGTTAGAAAATGGTGGGGTGATAAACTAAGGTCGCTGGTGCAGGATGGAGTTACCGGTTTCTGGAACGATATGAATGAGCCTGCAGCCTGGGGACAACATCTGCCCGACCTTATTGAATTTGAATATGACGGCGAAGGTGCTACGCATAAAAAAGCAAGAAATGTATATGGTATGCAAATGGCACGCAGCACTTACGAAGGCGCACTTAAACTCCTCAAAGGCAAACGGCCATTTGTACTCACAAGAGCCGGATTCTCAGGAATACAGCGTTATGCAGCAGTATGGACTGGTGACAATGTCTCTGATGAACAGCACATGCTTGCAGGCATACGCATGATTAATGCATTAGGCCTGGCCGGAATCTCAAACGCAGGTTATGATGTAGGAGGATTTTGTGGTGAAGCCGCACCTGAACTTATGGCCAGATGGATTTCTGTCGGTGCATTCTGTCCTTTTTTTCGCGCCCATTCCATGATTAATAGCAGAGACGCAGAGCCCTGGGCTTTCGGAGAAGAGACAGAAGAAATCAGCAGGAATTATATAAGATTGCGCTATCGCCTCATGCCTTATATCTATTCTATGTTCTATGAGAGTACACGAAATGGCATGCCGGTAGCAAGATCACTGGCTATAGATTATACATTCGACGATCGCGTGTATGATTCTGCATTTCAGAATCAATACCTCTTCGGCGATTCTTTCCTCGTTATTCCGGCATTAAGCACTGAGTCCTTTATCAAGGTATTTTTACCTTCAGGAAAATGGCTTGATTTTTACACCGATAAACAACTAGACGGTGGTACAGAATTGATTGCCGAATTGAAGAAAGAAAAGCTGCCCCTTTATGTGAAAGCGGGCTCCATCATTCCTATGCAGTCACAGCTAAACAACCTGAAAGAAACCCCCGAGCCTCTGATGCATTTGCATGTTTATGGAGGTGGCGATGGGGAAATAGATTATTATGAGGACGATGGTGAAACTTATGCTTACGGAAAAGGAGATTATTTTCTGAGAAAAATCCGTCTGGACTGGAAAAACCGTGTTTTATTTTTTGACGATGTGGAAGGAAAACGTAAAAGCAAATTCAAAAAAATTAAAATCTATTTTCATTCCTGCCGCCTTGAAACTGTGCGTATCAATGGAAAATCAAAGTCTGTTTTAAAGGAAAATGTACAGTTTATTGAACCAATATCTGCCTTCGATCCTTTTATTAAAAATACTACTCCCGATAACGGCATCAAAGATTTACCCGTGATCATTATCGACAATCCGGAAGAAACCATCAAAATCCTATTCAACTGAGTCATGAGACTTATCCTCTGCTTTTGTTTTTTTAGTCTGTTGCTTGCCTGTAAACCCAAGCTGGATGAGTTGCCAATACCCGGCCAATCGCTGGCTGAAAATGCATTCATTCCCTGCACCCTAAACCCCGATACAACGATTTTGTATTTGCAGGATTATTTTTCGGATGTTTCTGTTATTGAATCCGTAAGCGCTGACAGCAAACTTAACACAGCACTTTCTGCTGATAAAAAAACCTGTACCATCATCAGCACGAACAAAGACGTTCCGGCACTTTCATTACTAAAAATTAAAGCAGGCGGACACAACTATAACCTGCTTCTCAAAAAGTCACGAAAAATTAAGCATACCATTCGATATCAGGCAGAATCTGATACCGTAAAGCAGGTGCAACTTGCAGGTGATATCAATGGATGGACACCTTCCATTCACCCCTTTGTGCGCCGTGGTTCAGTGTGGGAGCTTGAATTGACCATTAATCCCGGTAGCTATGCCTACCTGCTCGTGGTTAACGGTAAGTGGATGAAAGATAAAGCAAACAGAGATTCCATTTCGAATGGAATGGGAGGCTGGAATTCATTGTTGAGTATCGGAGCTCAACCGCATCCGAAGAGGCCTTTCATCTTTACATCCTACGCCACAGGCTCCCTGATTACCCTTGGCATGAAGGAGTCTCCCGAAAATTGGATAGTACTCTGGGATAACTTCGATATCAGCAGTCTGATGGAAAACCAGGGACAAGAAAAAATCATCCGGCTGCCTGATCGTGCAAAAGACAAAGCCTCCTCCGTACTCCGAGTATGGAGCTGGAACCGGTATGGTGTCTCCAACGATATCATGGTGCCTCTGCGCTATGGACATGCGATTAAATCACCGGGTGACATAAGCAGAAAAGACAAATGGGCCATGAGTATGTATTTCCTGATGCCCGATAGGTTTAATGATGGATCTAAGGACAACAATCACCCGGTAAACGATTCTGAAATCGCACCTCGTGCAAATTATCTTGGAGGCGATCTGGAAGGTATCAGACAAAAAATAAAATCCGGATACTTCAGACAGCTCGGCATCAACACCCTGTGGATTTCTCCTACCGTTGAAAATCCCGCAAGCGGTTATATTGAATACCCCGCTCCACATAGAAAATATAGCGGTTATCATGGCTACTGGCCTATATCCTGCACCAAAACAGATTCCCGCTTCGGTAGCAATCAAGAGCTTCGCAATCTGGTAAAAACTGCGCACCAGAACGGACTAAATATACTTGTTGATTTCGTCTCCAACCATGTACACCAGGAACACCCGCTCTATAAGCAACGCCCCGATTGGTTTACCGGAATTGATTTGCCGGATGGCAGGAAAAACATCCGCCTTTGGGATGAATACCGTATTACCACCTGGTTCGACACCTTCCTGCCTGATATTGATTATTCAAAACCCGAAGTGGTAAATGCCATGAGTGATTCCGCCATGAAATGGTTCGATATGTATGATATTGATGGATTCAGGCATGATGCTACCAAGCATGTTCCGGAAGCTTTCTGGAGAGAACTCACACTTAAAATAAGGAAGTCAGGAAGAGATAATGTTTATCAAATCGGTGAAACATTCGGCAGTCGCGAACTTATTGGCAGTTATGTCTCTTCGGGTATGCAAGACGCCCAGTTTGATTTTAACCTTTACTTCGATGCAAGAAGCTCATTCCTCAACAGCATTGAATCATTTGAAAAGCTTTCCTCCAGCCTTATGGAAAGTTTTGAATATTACGGTTACCATCATCTCATGGGCAATATCAGCGGAAACCATGATCTCCCCAGGTTCATTGCCTATGCTGGTGAAGACTTATCCATGAATGAAAATGATAAGGAAGCCGGCTGGTCCAGAAACATCGGTATCAGAAACAAGAATGCCTATAAAAAACTTGCACAGCTTATAGCCTTCAATGCCAGCATTCCCGGTATTCCGGTAGTTTACTACGGTGATGAAATCGGAATGCCGGGCGCAGGTGATCCGGATAACCGGCGTATGATGAAGTTCTCAGGCCTCAGCCCGGAGGAAAAAAACCAAAAAGAACTCACCTCACGTCTAATGCAGCTTCGCAAAAGAAACCTCGCTCTTCAATGTGGCGATCTGGATATGCTGCTGAGCAAAGGAAGCCTGATGGCATTCGGACGATACTATATGGGACAGGCAGCCTTTGTCTTTTTCAATAAGTCAGAAGAGAGAAAAATTATCAAAATCAAGCTTCCTGAGGCTTTCAAAAATTCCGCCCTCAAAGGAAATTTTGGTAATGCATGGCACCTAAAGTCAGGATATCTGGAAGTTGAACTTGCACCGCTCTCTTTCGAAATTCTTTGCACAGAAAAATAAT
>JBEGML010000122.1:0-2846 GCA_041183145.1 Bacteroidota bacterium
GATGTGTCCCTCTTCATTATCGAAAAAAGCCAGATCGCCCGGCAGAGCCTCTTCAAGGAAACTCAATACTTCGCCAATCAGGGCTTGTTGTGAGGCATCGCGCGGAATCGGCAGTCCGGCAAGACGGTAAACCATCTGGGTAAGCCCTGAGCAGTCAATGCCAAATGGAGATTTACCGCCCCAGAGATAGGGACTGTTCATGTAGATAAATGCGTGCTCGAGAATATGGCTTCTGCCCTGATTAATTGCAGGCTCCAGGGAATGTCCTTCGTACAAAAACTCATGGTCACCCAGGCGCATTTTACCTTCCTCAAGAAATGGGAGCTGCGAACCAAGCACAATAGGGAAGGGTTCGCCCTCGGGATTTTTGGCTACTTGTATAAGTTCTGAACTTAAAGGTTGAATGCTGTTCTGCATTTCGGCAAAGTCACTCTCGGAAATGGGCAGCCATTGTTTGGCTCCTATCCAGCAGGGATACTGATCCGCTCCTGTAAGGATACGAGTCCAGCGTTCCTGTTCTTCTAAAATTTCGAAATGATCACCGAACAGCAGTTGTGTAACCATCTCGGCGCGATCTGTTGCTTCAGCGCGGGCAGGAACAAGACTTAAATGACAAATTCCAAAAGGCATGAACGAAGATAGGGATTTTTGTGTTGTATCTTCTACATGGGAAATCAGTTAGTGCTTCCTTCATCGAAGGCTTTACTGCTTATTTAGCTTAATTTTGCATATGCAAGTTTTTCCGGCAACTTCAGCCCAATCTCTTGAGTTTCATCTGGTGTGCAGTCAGATCGAAGGATACTGCCGAACACCCGATTCCAGGGCTGCTGCCAGAGGTATGAAAACCATTGCTCATCATGAGCGTCTGTTTGCATCTTTGAATCAGACAGAAGAGTTTAGAAACATCCTTTTCAATAAACTCCCTTTTCCGGATACTGAATTCCAGCCACTCGGTGCCGAAGCGGTGCTTCTTGGTGTGCAAGGTTCTGTGCTCAGTGAGCAGCAATTCATGAATATCCGCGACCTCATCAGGAGGGCACATGAAATTTACATGTACCTGAACGAACATCAGGCTTTGTATCCTTACCTGTCTGCAATGTGGAAGGATACTTTTCCGGATCCGGTTATCATTAAACTTATAAATGAAGTCATAGAGGAACGTGAGGCTTGGGTGCGCAGCTCTGCCTCCCGGGAACTCGCTGCCATACGCCAGGAACTCAGCCATGCGCGCCGTGAGTCTGAAAAGCGTTTTCGCTCTTTTCTTGCGGAAATGAAAAAGTTGGGATGGGTGCGTGAACAAGAAGAAACATTTTACAACGGAAGGCGTGTGATTTCAGTAGTGGCCGAACATAAACGAGACATCAAGGGAGTGGTTCACGGGTCCTCTGAAACGGGAAAAACAGCTTTCATTGAACCTTTTGCTACTGTTGAAATTAATAACACCATCATGCAGTTACAGACTGAAGAGAAGCGTGAGGTGCATCGGTTGTTGCGTGAATTAAGCAATGATCTGCGACCTTATCACAGCAGTATCAAAGGAGCACATGAGGTGATGAATCTCATTGACTTCACTCGTGCAAAAGCTAAATATGCCATCAGTATTGATGCTCGGCTGCCTGAGATCGTGAAAGAGCCGCTTATTGATTTACGTGAGGCTGTTCATCCTGTTCTGCTCCTTCAGAATAAACAGGCTAAAAAGGCCACTATTCCTTTTTCCTTCTCTTTGAGTACTGAAACCCGAATGTTGATTATTAGCGGACCTAATGCAGGAGGAAAATCAATTACCCTTAAAACAGCCGGATTGTTGCAGCTGATGCTGCAAAGCGGAATACCTGTTCCGGTGAAGGAAGGCAGCCGTATGTCGTTTTTTCATTCTCTGATGACCGACATTGGAGACAGTCAAAGTATAGAATACGAGCTATCTACTTACAGCTCTCGCTTGTTAAAGGCAAGACATTTTCTTCAGTTTGCAAACAAGCGCACTCTGGTGCTGATTGATGAGCTGGGAACAGGTTCTGATCCTGACCTGGGCGGGGCACTTGCAGCTGTGCTTGTAGAGGAATTACATCGGTTAAAGACATTTGCTGTTATCACAACACATTATGCAAATATCAAAGTGCTGGCTGAAAAGGAACAGGGCATGGTGAATGCCTCCATGGAATTTGATGCAGAGACTTTGCTGCCTAAATATAAATTGTCATTGGGTAAGCCCGGCAGTTCCTACACTTTTGAGGTAGCCCGTAAATCCGGCTTTCCTGAAGCCTTGATTGAACGTGCAGCAAAAAAGGTTGATAAGGGTAAGCTCAACATGGACCGTATTCTGCTTGAGTTGCAAAAAGACAGGGCACTACTTGAACAAAGACAACTCATGCTTAATGATCTGGAACGTGATGCAGCATCTTCCATCAAACGCTTTGATGAATTAAGTCAAAAGCTGGATCGCAGGCAGCAACTCGAGCGTGAACGTGCTGATGAAACCGCCCGTTTGAACGAGCTTGGACGTAAGATGCAACAGCTCATCGATGACTGGAATACAAATGGAAACAAAAAAAATGTCAGCGAACGGCTATTTCGTTACCTCACTTCCGAGAAACGTAAAAAAATGGAACAGCAGGCAGCTGAAAAACAAGAAAAACGGGCAAGAAGAAAAGCAGCTCAGGCGGCACTCTCCATCACTGAAGGTGTTAAAGTGAGACTTATGAACAGCAGGCAGACCGGTATGGTGGAGGAGGTAAACAAGGGTAAGGCCAAGGTTTTATTCAATGGTATTCGCAGCGTAGTTTCTCTTGAGCATCTTGTTGCTGTACCTGATAAAAAAGTGGAATAATGCTAAACAGAATACTGTT
>JBEGML010000123.1:0-4738 GCA_041183145.1 Bacteroidota bacterium
ATGTAATTGACCACACATTTCATAGACTCAGACTAAAAAACACCATGAAAGAACTGGAACACCTTGGCGATAGTTTGAGAGATGAAAAAAATGAAGACAGCGTTGAAGAACTGCTGTGGAAAATCTCATTGCTCGATCAGGAAAAACAAAAAATTGCAGCCTATTTAGGCTGGAATCTCACAAGGTGATCAACCGACAGATTATCTGTCTACAAAGTCTCTCTTAACCAACGATAAAACTCACGGTGCCACAATACACTGTTTTGCGGCTTCATCACCCAGTGCCCCTCTGCAGGAAAGTACAAAAACCTTGAGGGTATATCTTTCATCTGCAGAACTCCGTATGCCTGCATGCCTTCGCCAACAGGTACACGAAAGTCACGCTCTCCGTGAATAACAAGCATGGGAGTGTCCCAATTGCCAACGAAATTTTTTGGATTAAAGGCTGCATATTTTTCTTTAAGCGCAGGATTCCAATATGGTCACTCTAAATCATGATTGGAAAAAAACATCTCTTCAGTATTGGTATACCAACTTTCAAGATTAAACAAGCCGCAGTGTGCAATAAATGTTTTAAATCTCTTGTTATGATTTCCTGCAAGCCAGTAAACCGAATATCCGCCATAGCTGGCACCTACAGCACCTAAGCGGCTCTTGTCTATATAAGGCTTAGCGCCGGCATCATCAATGGCACTGAGATAATCACGCATACTCTGGCCTCCCCAGTCGCCGGCAATCTTATCATTCCACTCTTCTCCGAAACTTGGCAACCCACGCCTGTTAGGAGCCACCACAACATAACCCTGCGCAGCAAGTAATTGCAGATTCCAGCGATAAGACCAATTGCAACTCACGGTGCTTTGAGGTCCGCCCTGACAATAAAGAATAGCCGGATATTTTTTAGAAGCGTCAAAATCTGGCGGTAGTATGTGCCATACCAGCATCTTCTTTCCGTCAGTGGTATTCACGAAGTGCTTTTCCACTTTCCCAAATCTTAATTTTTCAAGCTCTTGTTTATTCATAAAGCTGATTTGCTTCATGCTTTTGTCTTTGAGGCTGACTGAAAAAATTTCATTCGGACGACTGAGTGTGGTTTGTATTCCAAATAAACTATTACCGTTGAAACATAAAGAATGAAAGTCGTGATCTCCGGCGGACAATACTGCAATTTGCCCGTTTTTTCTTTCAATTGAAAAAATCTGCACGGTGGCCTCTTTACCTGATAAAAACCACAACATGCTTTCGTCTTTTGACCAGCATAGATTTGATGCACTCTCAGAAAAAGAGGGATTTAAAAGGCGATATTTCCCGGTTGCAAAATCATACTCGGCAATACTGGCTTTATCAGATTCATATCCGTCTTCTGCCATGCTTTCCCATACAAGAAACTTTCCTGAAGGTGAAAAAACAGGATTCTGGTCATAGCCATTAAGGCCTTCACTGATATTGAGTGTTTTGCCATTTTCGAATAAGTATACATCCGTATTCGTGCTCACGGCCCAGGCCTTGCCCTGTTTTTTCTTGGCAGTGTAAACTACTTTCTTACCATCCGCAGAAAGATTGAGTCCTTCGGCATCCCAGGGCTCGGATGGCATAATGTCGGTACCGCTTTTTATCAGACTTCCATCTCCAATAGTGCTGATAAAAACATGCTGGCTGAATTCATCACTCCAGCTGTCCCAATGCCTGTACATAAGCCCGTCAATAACCCTTGCCTCTGCCTTGGGTAAATCAGGATGCAGATCGGCAAGTGTTTTACCGGTTTTTACCTCAGCGGTATAAGCAAGAGTATTGCCTGAAATTTTATAAGAACCAATTCCTCCCGCAACAGCTGTAAGTTGCCTGTGCCCGGTTCCATCGGTATTTTTAGACCATAACTGCGGCTCTTTGCTTTCATTGCTCATGAAATATATAGTCTTGCCATCGGCCGAAAATGAAGGCGCCCACTCATTATGAGTGGTTTCGGTAAATCTCCTTACACTGTTATCTCCAAGAGCAAGCAAATAAAGATCCTTAAATGATTTATTTTCGGTGATACTTACCTCATCTACGGTAAAGCAAAGCCATCTGCCATCCGGGGAGGGCACCGGCTCTCCCACCCTTTTGAGGCCAATCATGCTTTCAATGGTCATTGCGGGCTGAGCCACAGCAAAAAAACTGCAGAATATCAGTGTGCCGAGGGAAAGAATTTTCTTAGGTTGCATGTGGCAAAGTTAATGTCGACAATTAAAACTGCAAGTCAACAGCATCCGCCAATAAAAGAGGCTTTCTTACGTTGGTTTTACCGATTGTTGTATTTTTGAGGCTGCACGATCTTATGCTTTTTAAGAAATTACTTTTTCTGATATCTCTACTTAGTCTGAAGGTGATGTCACAAGACATTGCAATAGGGCAGTGGCGCGATCACCTTTCATACACACGGGGTGGAAGTGTAGCTACAGACGGACGTGTGATTTACTGCGCTGCCGAAGGTAATTTGTTTAAATATGATGAACAAAGCGGTGAAATTGAAAGACAGAATAAAATACAAGGTTACTCCGATATAGGTGTTGCCCGTCTGGCTTGGCACAAGCCCAGCGGAACTTTGTTGGTAGCTTATTCAAATACGAACATTGATCTGCTTCAGAACAACAAAGTTTACAACATTCCCGACATCAAAAACAAACAATTTCCCGGCAATAAAACCATAAACAGAATTTTCCTTGAAGGTGATTTTGCCTACCTCTGCTGCGGTTTTGGAATTGTTAAACTCAATCTGGTTAAAAAAGAAATTTCAGAAACCTGGTTCATCGGACCAAACAGCGACCTCTCTGTAAACGCACTTGCGGCTGACAATAATTTTTTTTACGCGGCCACTCCAAAAGGCATTTTTTCTGCCCCGAAATCAAACAACTTCCTTTCCGATGCATCACAGTGGCAGCGAGATACAGCAAGGGGGCAAAACTCTTACAATGCCGTTACCATTCTTGATGGTTTTCTCTACGCAAACGAGGTTATTGGCAACAATAATGGAAAAATTCACAAGCTTAACCTGAGCAATGGTACCTGGGAACTTAGGCTTCCGGCTGTAGATTATAAATGCTTCGACATCAGAACATTTAACGGAAACATCTATTTTGTATTCGGGGGTTCCGTGGAAATATGGAATTCCACTGGCAGCATTGTTGATGCCAAATACGCTTATGGTGGTGGCTCTTCTTCTCCAAGAGAAATTGACTTTGGTAACAACGGTGACTTTTGGATTGCCGATGATCTTTTTGGACTGGTCAAGGCCGCTCTGAATATCAATTCATTTAGTTTTATTAAGCCGGAAGGCCCCTCAACCAATAGTGTCTATGACCTGTCCGTAAATCAAGGCATACTCTATGTAGCACCCGGAGACCAGGACCAATGGGGAAAGCAATATAACAAAGACGGCATCTCTGTTTTTAAAAATAACAAATGGTCTGTGATTGATGGCATTCAGCTCATTCAGCTCTATGGAGCTACAGATATACTCCAGGTTCTCCCAGACCCAAGCGATACCGGCAAAATTTATGCTGCAGCCTGGGGCCACGGAATCATCGGATTTCGAAATCAACAACCTGATGTTTTTTATAACAATCGAAATAGCGGACTCGACTCTATACCGGGCTTCAATTTTACCGGCGTTGCAGGAATGACATTTGATGCCGAAGGAAACCTTTGGTGCACCAACTCCCTGGTTCAAAATGGCATCGTGGTATATGATAAAAAAAACAAAGGCTGGACATCCTTCTTCACAAAAACCTTAACCGGAAACAACCGCATCAGCAGAATAATTGCCACTCAAGGTGGACAAAAATGGATGGTGTTGCCTGATGCAGGCGGATTACTCGCCTTCACTGAAAACGGCACTTTAAGCAATACCTCGGATGATAAAATCAGAAAAATAGGCTTCGGTAAAGGAAATGGCGGGCTGCCCGGAAATGATATTTTTTGTATCACAGAAGATCTGGAAGGCGAAATATGGGTGGGCACAAATGAGGGTGTTGCTGTGTTTTTTAGCCCCTCAACAGTTTTTGATCAAAACAATTGGGAGGCTCAACAAATCCTCATAGAACAGGGAGGCTATGTTGAAAACCTGTTGGAAAACGAAACCGTAAACTGCATAGCAGTGGATGGCGCCAACCGGAAATGGATTGGAACCGCAAATAGCGGAGTATATCTGGTGAGCGCGGATGGAACACGCGAGCTTCTTCATTTTACAACCGACAATAGCCCCATACTAAGCAATACTGTTAAATCAATCGCCATTAATGGAGAAAGTGGAGAAGTGTTTTTTGGAACCAACAAAGGAATCATATCGTTCAAAAACACTGCCACAGAACCTGATGCCGAGTTCAGTAACGTCGTGGTTTACCCCAATCCCGTTCGCCGGGAATATGCCGGCACAATTGCAATAAAAGGTCTGGTAAAAAACTGTGACGTACGTATTACAGATATTGCAGGAAATGTGATTTACACCACACAATCACTCGGCGGACAAGCAATATGGGATGGCAATAACTTCGATGGCAGAAAAGCCTCTACTGGTGTCTATCTTATTTACTGTAGCAACCCGGATGGCTCGCAGCGTTACGTCAGCAAAATCCTGATTACCAACTGATGCTGCATAAAAACCGCGGCATCATTCTCAAGCTGACTTCCTTTTCTGATAAACAAAAGATCGTCAGAGTATTCACCGAAGACTTCGGGGCACGAAGCATGTTGTTCCATAC
>JBEGML010000124.1:0-2950 GCA_041183145.1 Bacteroidota bacterium
GTCATCTATAAGAAGATCCAGAACTACATATAATCCTTTATTGTAACCGTACTGACAAGACTCGCTGAAGTATTTATACCTGGAAGAGATAAGAGGCATTCTGTTTTTCATGTTATCGCTGCTTTTTCCTGAGTGTCCGACCATGCCTGATTCGCCCATTTTTACAGCATGTTCTTTTGCAATTAGGTACAGCAGACTGTCAAACTCAACTATATTTAGTGTGCCGCATTTTTGAATGTCGGTTTTCAGGCTGTTGAGGTAATTTTTATCCTTTATCTGAAGGCTATCCTTGTAATTCAGCACGAAGGTTTGATAGAAAAGTGGAGGATTTTGCCTGAGCAGGTTGACGTAAAACAAGGTGTTTTTTTCTTCCTCTGAGAGTTCTTTTACGTTGGCCGCATGGAGTGCTTTTTGTACTGAAGCAGCAGGCCATTTCTTTAGAATATCCTGATGCCGAATGGTCTGCGGTATCAGGAAGCTTTGGCACATGATGAAGCAAGCGGGCAGCATAAAAAATATGCCTGGTGTCAGGAATTTTTCAGTGAGTTTTTTCACCGGCGATATAGGTTTCGAGCACTTTTGTTTTGAAAATTTCATTTTCAGGGCAGTTCATTAAATCCTGATTAAGGAACAGGAAATCAGCGCGCTTTCCGGCTTCGAGACTGCCTCTTTCTTTTTCCCAGAAGCATCCTTTTGCAGCCCATAATGTGAAGGCAAGAAGAGCTTCTTTGCGGCTGAAGGTTTGTTCGGGCATAAATCTTTCACCAGGTCGGCCGAGTGTGTCGCGGCGCGTAACAGCTGCGTGGATACCATGCATAGGATCGATAGATTCGACCGGAAAATCAGAGCCTGCCGGCAGCCAGCCGACGTTTTTAAGCATGTCTTTACAGGCGTAGGCGCCTTTCATTCTGGTTTTCCCAAGTCTTTTTTCGGCCCAGTACATATCGCTTGTGGCATGAACGGGCTGCATGGAGGGCACCACACCTGTTTTTCGGAATAGTGGCATGTCAGCAGGGTCAATCACCTGAGCATGTTCAATTCTCCAGCGATGGTCTTTTTTGTTTTTGAGGTATTTCGCGGCCAAGTCTAAAATGAACTTATTTGCTGAGTCACCTATGCAATGTGTATTCATTTGAAATTCCGTGCCGGCGATTTTAGCGGCGAACCATTCGAGGCTATCAGGACTTTTTAGCAGGAATCCGTAGTGACCTTTGCGGTCGTGGTATTCTTTTTTCATGCAGGCACCCCTTGAGCCTAGCGCGCCATCAGCGTATACTTTAAGAGATCTGATGTTCAGTTGAGCACTTTTGTAGATACCAGCCTGCAGGATAGAATCAATATTTGAGGCTTTTGCTTCGTGCATGGCGTAGATGCCAATTTTCAGCAGACCATCCTTTTCGGCATTCAGCAGTGCCTGTATTGAACGTGTATCAAGGCCGGCATCGCAGACTGCTGTTAATCCCTTGTTGATACAATTTTTTTGAGCAAGTCTGATGTAGTTCAGGAACTTGTCTTTTGAGGGAGGGGGTATCACTTTATCAACCAATTCCACTGCATTATCAATGAGTATGCCTGATGGTGAATCCTGATTAGTTCGCGATACAATTTCTCCGCCGGTCAGCGTAAAGGCTTTATTAATACCTGCCAGTGCGAGGGCTTTTCCGTTAGCCAGAGCTGCGTGCCCATCGACCCTTTTAATGAATACCGGTCTTTCAGGAAAAAGTTCATCGAGCTTTCTGCGGTCGGGATAATTTTTGTCGGCCCAGTCGTTCTGATCCCAGCCTCTGCCGCAAATCCAACCTTCGGGATGGGATTTAGCGTATTCTGTAAGGCGTTCAAGCACTTCATCAAAAGAATGTGTTCCGGTCAGGTTGAGTTCATAAAGACTCTTTCCATAACCCAAAAAATGGCTGTGTGCATCTATGAGGCCGGGAATCATAACCTGCCCCAAAGCATCTTTTTCTGTTTTGGTTTTATAGCGCGACTTTATTTCGGCATTGGTGCCCAGGGCAAGAATTTTTCCGTCTCTGATGGCCATGGCTTCATAGATGCTAAATGCTGAGTCACAGGAATAAATTCTGGCATGTGTGATGATAAGGTCGGCTTGTTCTTTTTTGTTGCAGGCTATCAGAGCCAGGAGGCAAAATAACACAACTGAATTACGAACGTATGGCATGGTTTGCTGAGGCCTGTGCAAGCGGTGTAAGGGTAATATCGTTTACTACAAGATTATGTGGAAGGTGTACAACCATATCAATCACGGTTGAAATATCCTGAGCAGAGAGAGGTTGTAGTCCCTGATAAACATTTTTTGCTCTTTCTGCATCACCGCCGAAGCGGACGAGTGAAAATTCTGTCTCTACCATGCCCGGTGCTACGTTGGTTACTTTTATTCCGGCCGGCAACATATCGATACGCATGGAGCGTGATAGCGCATCAACGGCATGTTTGGTTGCACAGTACACATTACCGTTTGCATAAACTTCTTTACCTGCGATGGATGCAATGTTGATGATATGCCCGGATTTTCTTTCAATCATTCCCTGGCATACTACTTTGGTAACGTATAATAGTCCTTTGATATTGGTATCAATCATCTTTTCCCAATCTGAAATTTGACCGTTTTGTATGCTACCGAATCCTGAGGCGAGACCGGCATTGTTGATCAACACATCAATTTGTGAAAAGGCCTCGGGCAAATTTGAGAGAGCGGATTCTGTTTCTTTGAAATTTCTGACATCGAAGCAGAGCGGTAAGACTTCTGCATGATATTCTTTTTTAAGTTTTTCGGTGAGTGCGTTTAGGCGATCCTTTCTTCTGCCTGTAATAATGAGTTGGTATTTATGTTTAGCGAAGGTTTCAGCGCAAGCCTGACCAATGCCTGAGGTGGCGCCGGTGATGAGAATGGTTTTCAATTGGAGAATGATTTATTTAGTTTACTGTTTTTGAA
>JBEGML010000125.1:0-5352 GCA_041183145.1 Bacteroidota bacterium
TAAGTCCCGGCCTGGCGGTGTTGACAGTAACGGTAAGAAGTTTCAATGTTCTCTCAATGACAATCTTTGAGATGGAGCCCTTTGCAAGACGAGCATTGAGGTAGTTACGAATTTTGTAATCCTCTACAAGTTTGTCGGCGTATTTATTCCCTCCATACCAATTTGAGTCCCATCCTCTGATGATACCTAATCTGTTACTTATCGGGTTAGCTTTTTGTCCCATGAAATGTTTTGGTGATAATCTCGTTTTTGATTTATGCTGCTGTTGTCGGTTCTACGGTTTCAATTGAGCCGATTTCCAAGGTAACATGATTTGATCTTTTCTTGAAGCGGTATCCCCTGCCCTGCGGCGCAGTGCGAAGGCGCTTAAGCTGGAAGCCACTATCAACAAAAATATTTTTAACGTAGAGGTTACCGTCGGTAACTTTCATTCCTTCATTTTTTTGCTCCCAGTTAGAGATGGCTGAGCGAAGCAATTTTTCAATCCTTCCTGAAGCCTCTTTGGGGTTATATCGCAGAAGGAAGAGAGCCTTTTCAACAGGAAGCCCTCTGACCATATCAGCAACCAATCTCATTTTTCTTGGTGAGGTTGGGCAATGATGCAACTTTGCGAAGAATTTTGACTTGTTTTCTTCTTTTCTGGCATCAGCTACTTTCTTTTTCCTTTGTCCCATGATGATTTCCTTGCAGTATTATTTTTTGCCTTTATCCTTTTTGTTTCCGGCATGACCGCGGAAAGTACGTGTTCCAGAAAACTCACCAAGTTTGTGTCCTACCATATTTTCAGTCAAATAGACTGGAATAAATTTATTGCCGTTGTGTACAGCAATAGTAAGACCAACGAAATCTGGAGTAATCATAGACCTACGAGACCATGTTTTGATTACTTGCTTTTTGCCTGACTGTTGCATTCCCAAAACTTTTTTCTCAAGCTTGAGATCAACAAAAGGACCTTTTTTTAACGAACGTGCCATTTTTCAGTCTCCTAGGAATTACTTTTTACGTCTCTCGATGATATATCGGTTCGACTGTTTGGTTTTTGATCTTGTTTTATATCCTTTTGCAGGAATACCTTTTCTGGATCTTGGGTGTCCGCCGGAGGCACGGCCCTCACCACCACCCATAGGGTGATCGACGGGGTTCATAGCCACGCCTCTGGTTCTGGGTCTGCGACCTAACCAACGTGAACGCCCTGCTTTACCGGATGTTTCAAGTCCATGGTCAGGATTAGAAACTGAGCCTACAGTTGCTTTACAAGTGAGAAGAATCATTCTTGTTTCACCTGAAGGCATTCTAATGATACCATATTTATCCTGTCTGGCTGTAAGCTGGGCGTAGGCACCTGCTGACCTAACCATAACACCGCCTTGTCCGGGACGCAGTTCAATGTTGTGTATTAGGGTTCCGAGAGGAATTTCAGAAAGCAATAAAGTGTTCCCAATTTCGGGAGCTACACCTTTACCTGATTCAAGCTTCTGCCCTACTTTCAAACCTGCTGGGGCAAGGATGTAACGCTTTTCACCATCGGCATAGTGCAACAAAGCAATGCGCGATGATCTGTTGGGATCGTATTCGATACTATGAACAGTGGCAGGGATACCATCTTTGTTTCTTTTGAAATCAATAATACGATATTGCTTCTTGTGACCACCACCAATGTAGCGCATGGTCATTTTTCCGGATTTATTTCTACCGCCTGTTTTGTGAATAGGCGCTAAGAGAGACTTCTCGGGTTTCGAGGCGGTTATTTCCTCGAAAGTGTTGACCACAGCAAATCGCTGGGAGGGAGTAAGCGGGCGGAGTTTACGAATTGCCATACAATCAGATGTTGCTGTAGAAGTCTATGGTCTCACCGTTCTTGAGAGACACCGTTGCTTTCTTGTGAAAATTTACTCTGCCTGAAACAGGACCTTTACGTGTATTGCGGGTTTTTACTTTCCCGACATAGTTTTGGGTCCATACTTTGTCAACATTAACATTGTAGGTGGCCTCAACTGCATTTTTTATTTCAAGTTTGTTAGCAGTTTTGCGAACAACAAAGCCATAACGGGAGAGTTTTTCTCCAGCTGCAGTCATTTTTTCGGTGATGATGGGTCTAATGAGGACTTCCATATTAAGCCAATATTTTCTCGATTACCGGAATTGAACCTTCTGTTAAGATGAGCTTTCCTGCGTTTAAAACATCGTATGTGTTTAATTCTGAGGCAGTTACAACTTTAGCCCGGGTCAAATTTCGGGAGGACAAATATACGTTTTTATTGTTCTCAGAAACAACTAGGAGCGTTTTTTTGTCTAAAACCTGAAGATTTTTCATTAAGGTGAGATATTCTTTGGTTTTAGGTGCATCAAAAACGATGTTTTCCAGAATCGTGATATTGTTTTCCTTTGCCTTATAACTGAGGGCTGATCTGCGCGCGAGAGCCTTCATCTTACTGTTTAGCTTGAAGCTATAATCGCGAGGTTGGGGACCAAAAACACGACCTCCACCTTTCATTAGTGGGCTTTTCTTGGAACCTGCCCTAGCACCACCTGTACCTTTTTGCTTTTTGAGCTTTCTGGTACTACCTGCAACCTCACCTCTTTCCTTAGCTTTGTGCGTGCCTTGACGCTGGTTGGCCAAGAAGAGCTTCACGTCAAGATAGATAGCATGATCGTTCGGTTCGATTCCGAATACTGTTGGGTTTAGACTAACCTGACGGGAAGTGTCTTTCCCATCTTTATTTAAGACTGTCAGCTTCATTATTTCTCGACGTATATGATTGAACCTTTGGCGCCGGGAACGGAACCTTTAACGATGATTACATGGTCTTCAGAAACCACTTTCACGATTTCAAGATTTTGAACTTTCACTCTGTGTCCACCCATTCTACCAGCCATTCTCATACCTTTTAAAACTCTGGAAGGGAACGATGAGGCACCGAGAGAACCGGGGGCTCTGAGACGATCATGCTGACCGTGAGTTTGACCACCCACACCGCCGAAACCATGACGCTTGACCACACCCTGAAAACCTTTACCTTTTCCGGTACCGATGACGTCAACAAATTCACCTTCAGAGAAGAGGTCAACTGTAATTAGATCACCCAGATTGAGAGCTTTCTCGAAACCTTTGAATTCGATTAGATTCCTCTTGGGGGTTGTTTTTGAGGCTGCGAAATGACCTTTCATAGCCTTTGAAGTGTGCTTGTCTTTTCGGTCGCCATAGCCAATTTGAACAGCGTTGTATCCGTCTGTTTCAATTGTCTTGACTTGTGTTACTACACAAGGACCTGCTTGCAGCACTGTGCATGGGATGGCTTTCCCAGAGGCATCGAACAAGCTGGTCATTCCGATTTTTTTACCGATTAAACCTGACATTTTGAGGTGTGTGTGTTTCTGATTAATTCTACACTTTGATTTCAACTTCAACGCCGCTTGGTAGTTCAAGCTTCATGAGAGCGTCGACAGTCTTTGATGTTGATGAATAGATATCAAGCAATCTTCTGTAGGAAGAAAGTTGAAATTGTTCTCTTGCCTTCTTGTTCACGTGTGGTGAGCGAAGAACGGTGAAGATTTTCTTGTCTGTTGGCAGCGGAATTGGTCCACTAACCACAGCCCCGGTGTTTTTAACAGTCTTGACAATTTTCTCGGCAGATTTGTCTACCAAGTTGTAGTCGTAAGACTTGAGTTTTATGCGGATTTTCTGGCTCATTTGTCAGTGCGATATTTATACTTTTTCAGTTTTTCCTTTTGACTTAGCAACAACCTCGTCCTGGATATTTCTAGGAGCCTCGGCATAGTGTGAAAACTCCATAGTTGAGGATGCTCTTCCGGAAGTAATGGTACGCAGTGATGTTACATAACCAAACATTTCTGCGAGAGGAACTTTAGCTTTCACAACCTGAGCACCTGCCCTGGTATCCATGCCTTCGATTTGTCCTCTTCTCTTGTTTAAGTCACCCACCACGTCACCCATATATTGTTCGGGAGTAATTACTTCGACCTTCATTATAGGTTCAAGAAGTACAGGACCGGTTTTAGGCAGGGCCTCACGATATGCGGTTCTGGCGCAAATTTCAAATGATAGAGAGTCAGAGTCAACTGCGTGGAAAGAACCGTCAATAAGCCTAACCTTCATCGTCTGGAGCTGATAACCTGCAAGCACACCATTTATCATAGCTGCACGGAAGCCTTTTTCAACCGAAGGAATAAATTCTCTTGGGATGTTTCCACCGGTAATTTCGTTATTAAACTGAAGACCACCGTTTTTGTCATCTGGCACGAAGGCGTTATCAACCGGTGAAACGATAAACTTAATATCGGCGAATTTACCACGACCACCGGTTTGTTTTTTGTAAACTTCCCTGTGTTCAATCTCGCGGGTAATAGCCTCTTTATAGTTAACCTGAGGTGCTCCCTGGTTCACTTCTACTTTAAATTCTCTGCGGAGACGATCTACAATGATTTCTAGGTGTAACTCACCCATTCCGGAGATGATGGTTTGACCTGAGTCCTCATCTGTTTTAACACGGAAGGTCGGATCTTCTTCGGCCAATTTACCAAGGGCAGTTCCAAGCCTGTCAGAGTCAGCTTGTGTTTTGGGCTCTATGGCCAGGCCTATCACAGGCTCAGGGAATTGCATAGCCTCCAGAACGATAGGGTTGTTCTCATCACAAAGGGTATCACCTGTGCGGATATCCTTGAAACCAACAGCTGCACCAATATCGCCGGCCTCAATAAAATCAATTGGATTTTGCTTGTTGGCATGCATCTGAAAAATACGAGATATTCTCTCTCTGGCGCTGCTGCGCGTATTGAGTACGTATGATCCTGCATCAAGGCGGCCTGAATAGGCGCGGAAAAAGCACAGACGACCAACATAGGGATCTGTAGCAATTTTAAAGGCAAGAGCAGTAAAAGGATCTTTGGGGTCGGGTTTGCGTAAAACTTCCTGCTCGGTATCAGGGTTGATTCCACGGATATCATCCTTGTCGAGGGGTGAAGGTAGCAATTCCATCACATAATCAAGCATGGTTTGAACCCCTTTATTTTTGAATGCAGAACCGCAGAGCATGGGAACCACTTTATTGGCAACGCAAGCCTGACGAAGGGCTGAGAAAATCTCTGCTTCGGTGATCGAAGTAGGATCGTCGAAATATTTTTCCATCAGCTTATCATCAAATTCAGCAATGGACTCGAGGAGTTTTTCTCTCCACTCTTTTGCTTCGTCCATCATATCAGCGGGAATAGGCACTTCCTGGAATGTCATTCCCTGATCGTGTTCATTCCAAACGATTCCACGGAAATTAACCAAATCTACAACACCTTTGAAGGTTTCTTCGGCACCAATAGGTAATTGAAGTGGAACCGGGT
>JBEGML010000126.1:0-4840 GCA_041183145.1 Bacteroidota bacterium
TCACCAATATAGTTTGAATAAGATTCATCCATCCACTTTGATCTGTCCAATTACAAAAAACGTCAAGCTTGAAAGGCAAATACTAAGAGTTCATTTTTAAAAAGGCACTCCAAAAGTCAAAGAAAACTGTGATGTAAGGATTGATCAGTTGAGGTCTATTGACAACAAAATATTAATTAAGAAAATTCGCGAATTACCAAAAGAAATCACTGTACGTGTAAGAGAAAATATTAAGATACTACTGGATCTTGAGGATTAAGCACGAAACGCAAATCTTACTTCGAAACAACAAATAGTTTTAAAGATTAAGTTCTATCTTCGGAGAAACGATTTTGTGAAAGGTGGGCCGATCGCCTGCCTGCAAACCTTAGAATCCTCTAACATGCCTTTATGTTTAGACTTCATTTGGAAAAAGTCCCGAAAGGAAACTAACCATAAACCTGAAAAAGGCGTAGCTGAGGTACGAATCGAGTGGTCTAAAAAATAGAGCCTAAATACCTCCGGATTTTTCAGAGGTTTTATATGAGTTCATGATCCCTTTCATTGCCATTTCAATCCCTCCGCTTCCAATTGATCTTCCATTCAATCTTGCTCCACATACGTAACCAACATAATGGCATCTAAACTGATACTGGCCGAATGAAAATTATCGGGGCCACAGCCCAAAACAGAAATCGTAAAACCATCAGGCACTTTGAATTTTAAAAGGTAAGCTTGCCCAAATAAGAATGCAAGAGATTTAATCTAACATTGAATACCGGCTTAGCAGCCATTTCGCATACGCGATATCATAATCCGACCATTCCAACCCTTCAGAAATTACTTTCATCAGCTCTTCTTTTGAATAACCATCAAAAAAATGTGCCTTGGGCTGCTCCTTGCCTATCTGCTGCGTCATCCATCGAGCAATATGCATTTCTGCATCAGCCTGATCTTCCTCTTGTATGAGTAAAAGATAACGCTGAACTGCTGTTCCACCTAAAATAAAATCAGGTAAAGGACCAGCCTCGGTGCGTATCTCTGTAGCAATGCCATGAGCATTTAGTTCTGCAGCATAAGCCTCCGCCTCATCAGGCACCATAAAAATTCGAAATATGATATCGTTCATTTGAAAAAAAAGAGCCGCTCTGAGCGGCTCTCTGTATTATTTGAGTAACTGAAAATAACCCGTGTAAGGCTCGGGTTCATCCTTCACATTAAGTATGAAATAATAAGTTCCTGAACTTCCATCCGGCTCCCACTCATTTTTGTAGTTGGCATTCTCATAAATTTTATTGCCCCAACGGTCATAGACCAGCAAGGAAGAATTTTCTTTGAATTGAACATTCTTGAAAACAAGCTTATCGTTTTTGCCGTCTCCATTAGGCGTAATAACATTCGGTACCACAACCTCTGAAATAATGTCGTAGGCAATCGATACGGTATCACTGCAACCTTCACTGCTGCTGGCGGTAAGGGTTATTCTATAGGTTCCATCACCATCATAGGCATGCACAGCAGGATTTGCCCCCGAACTCGCGGTGTTGTCTCCAAAATTCCAGGAATATGAGGCTACCGAACCTACTGAAATGGTCGCAGTTCCGGTAAAGGTTATATCGGTAAGGCTGGGCTGAGGCGAAGCCGGACTTGCAGAAATAGATGGCACCGGCAGCGGATGGGTAAATACCACAACCGTATCATAATCGATACAACCATTAATGTAGGTCATCTGCACAGATACAGGCCCGGGCGTTTGTACGGATGAAATTGGCCCCACTGCGTTGTTTGACCAGGAAAATGTGGCACTTAGGCTATCATTCGGAACTGCGGTAAGCTGAATAGATGAACCCGGACAGAACAGCTGATTACCGGTGATATTAACCTCAGGAGTGAAATTAACGACACTTACAGATGGCGATGTTCCCGTACATCCGTCTGCATCTGTAACGCTTACTGAATAAGTACCCGGACCAACGTTGATGGATTGTGTTGAAGCACCGTTACTCCATTGAATAACAGGATAGGAATTAAGCACGGCAATTGTTGTATTGGCGCTATCACACACCTGAAAGATTCCACCAATTAGCGGATCAGGATTTAACAGAGAATCTTCCAATACTTGCACATTAGAGGATATTCCCGAGCATCCATTGGTGTCTGTGGCAAAGAGATTATAAGTACCGGCTCCAACATTTACTGAAACTGTATTGGCTCCGGTGCTCCAGGAAAAAGTCTGGTAGAGCGCAGGATTGTCGAGCGTGAGCTGCGTAGAACCATTGGTACAAACCGTTAACACTCCATTAATTAGTGGATCGGGATCAAGTGCAGGGTCTAATGCAACCGTAAACGGAATTACAGCAGAACATCCGGCAGTATCTGTGAGGGAAAGATTGTAACTGCCGGCTGAAACTGTTATTTGAGGTGTTGAAGCTCCGGTGCTCCACTGGAATGAACTCAGTGAATCAGCCGTGCTGAAACCTAATGTGGTTTGTCCGCCTGTGCAAACTGTCAATAAGCCATCAATATTGGCTGAAGGCGCAGAAGTGGTGTCTTGATTGATGGTAAAAGTTTCGGTAACTGTGCAGTTGTTGAAGTCTGTTGCAGTAAGAACAACAGTGCCAATGCCTGATGAATAAGTTGGATTTGAGGTATTGTCAGGCCAGAGGAAACTTGAGAAGGCGGATGCATTTACCAGAGTGAGCAAGGTACTGGAACCTACGCAGATGAGTGAGTCTCCACTGATATCGGGAATGGGTGTGTTGGGTGGAGGAACAATTTCAACCAAGGCAGAACCGGTGCAGCCATTGGGCGATGTCACGGTTATCCATACAGGTCCGAGCTGCGTCACGGTGGTGGTGTCGAAAGTTGACCCTGTGCTCCAGAGATAGTTTGCGTAAATATTGGGAACACTGAGTGTAGTTGGTGTGCCTGCACAAATAACCGTATTACCTGTGATAACTGGGTTTAATGCTGAAAGGCCTGTGGTATCAATATTTATGGCAATCGTTACTGAAGATGTTTGAGCAGGAGTGCCATCGTCTGTTCCGGAAATGGTAAGGTAGGTGACGCCCGGAGGTGCCTGTGCCGCAACCACCTGAATAGTGGCGGTGGCTGTATTTCCGGGATTGGAGGTAAGTACGGTTATACCGGGAATATTACTCGGTGTTACCGTTACCGCTGTTGTTTGGCCGATTTCAGGAGAAAGGAAAAGAGGCTGAATAATAAGGGTATCATTACCACACACTTTGATGGTATCACAAACGGAAATACCGGAAACAACAGGTGCGATATTGGTGCTGCTGCATACATTGAAGAACATGCTTTGGTTATCTAACCATGAAACACCATCACTGGTGAGGTAAGGACCATCGTATGCGGCACCGGGCTGGTCGAAACGTCCCATCTGGAAGAAGCTCACACCATCGCCTTTGTTTGCACCAACCGTTGCCGGAGTTCCACCAAATCCGTTTTGTCCACCGGATGCAGAACCTGTTGTCCATTGCATATCGCCATAGCAAAAGTTGATGTTCATACCGGGAGGTAGAATTGGATCTGTGCCATCGGTGATAACCAACTGAAAGTCATTTAATTTGTCAGTCTGGTTGTTGAAGTAACCTAAATTTTACCAGCGGATGATCATATGCGTTGCTGTGATTTTGTAGTATACCAAACCACTTTGCGCACCACGCGTGTCAACGTCAGCCCAAAAAGGTGCCACCATCACAAAACCCGAGTTAGGGAAGCCCGTGGATGAGAAGGTTCCGTAAGATGATCCGAAACTGATGTTACCATTGTTGTTGATATAGACACCATTGTAGGTAGTACCATAAAAACAGAATCCGAATGGAATGGAAATCTCTGAGGTTGAACCATCATCGTTTCTGTAGTCAGGAGGTGTGCCGCCACTAAAAGGCGCTACTGAATAACTGGCATCAATAGGCAACATGCAATTGCAGGAAAGATTGGGCGAACCACCCTGAGGACTTCTTTGCTGAAGATTGTCCCAGTAAGATTTGTCATAAGAGATAGCCTGCTTGGCAGGATTCATGATAATAGCATCTGCGGGAATTTTCCCCTGTAATTTGAGCTGCTCGTATGTGGCAGCGTCCGGACTAATAATCACGGGCTGAGCCAAAGACTGCATAGAAAAAAGCAGCGTTGAAGCAACCAGAAACGAAAAGAACTTTTTCATGGCTTGAATTTGCCCTAAAGTTAAAAAATTTTGATTGATTTTTTATTTCAGGAGATGTGAATTTCTAACGGATAATCAAAAAAAAAGGAGGGAGCAAAATCCCTCCTCTCATGCCTTGCACTGAATGGCTTATTGCCTGATAAATCTGGCGCGATAATGATTATTTCCAATCTGCAGGTCAGCAAAATAAATACCGGATGAAAAACCCGACAGATTAATGTCCTGCCGATTGAGACCGTGACCTGCTTGTATGTTACCCGATGACCAGACAGTCTCTCCCAAGGCGTTATAGACTCTGATATTCACCTCCTGATCCTGATGTAACTGGTAGTTGAGTGTAACCTGCTGGCCGGCAGGATTCGGGAACACCGAAACAATGCCCCCAAGCGGACTTTCAAACTCCTGCCTTCCGAGTAGCTTTGTTGCATAAGTGCTTTGATGAACCAGCTTAGAGTTGACATCCTGCACCCAGACTGCCACCATAAGATTTTCAAAATTCTCAACATTGGCTGTATCAGGGAAAGTGTAGGTGCGGGTCATACTTTGAGGCACACCATTCTGAATGGCCGTTAAGGTATTACCGCTTCCATTGGGTAGCATTTTTTGTTCTACATAATGAAACTCTGTTTCTCCGTTTGTCGCCGCGTTTCCAACAGTGGGATTCTCTAC
>JBEGML010000127.1:0-7612 GCA_041183145.1 Bacteroidota bacterium
AGTTCTCTGACAAAATCAAAATCAACATGATGATTTTCCAGTAAAGCACCCAATACGAAACCATCTGCTCCCAGTTTTCTCATCAGCTGAAGGTCTTTGCGCATCACATCTTTTTCAATCGCGTTGTAGCAAAAGTCACCGGCTCTTGGGCGCAGCATAACGAACACAGGAATATTTACCAGTTCTTTGACTATTTGAAGGAGACCTGCCGAAGGCGTAAGGCCGCCTTCAGGTGCTCCTGTGCAGAGTTCCAAACGAGCAGCTCCGGCCTCAGCCGCTACAATTGCGGAAGAAGCATCAAAAACTGCAATTTCGAGATTGATGCCCGGCATCAGAGAAGGAAGGGCGATTCGGTTACAGTATCGATGGCTTTGGTTTTTAAGGCATAGGAAAAGCCTTTTCGCACGCTGTAAGCACCGGTTTTGCCTTGTTTATTAACAGCCAGAAAACCCACCTGTACAGATGCATTATTTTTCACCCTTGCCGCGATTTTTTCAGCAGCCATTCTGCATGCATCTTCAGGAGACTTACCGGCAGCCATCATCATAACAACATAGTGCGCGCCGCAAATCCGGATTACCTCCTCTCCCACTCCGGTAGCGGTTGCTGCTCCTACTTCATTGTCTACAAAAAGACCGGCACCGATGATAGGAGAATCACCGACACGGCCGTGCATTTTGTATGCCATACCGCTTGTGGTGCATGCGCCTGACAGATTGTTTCTGTAATCCATAGCGAGCATACCTATGGTGTCATGGTTTTCTATATTGGCGACCGGCTTATAATTTGACGTTTTCAGCCACTCTTTCCATTCACGTTCAGATTCCGGTGTCAGTAAATTTCTTTTTTTGATTCCTCGTGAGAGAGCAAAACGAAGTGCACCTTCACCGACCAGCATCACATGAGGTGTATTTTCCATGATCTGACGGGCAACAGAAATAGGATTTTCAATATGTTCCAGGGCGGCAACAGAACCGCAATTTGATAGCTCATCCATGATACAAGCATCGAGCGTTACACGCCCGTCGCGATCAGGGCGACCACCGTAGCCGACACTTCTTTCTTCAGGATCTGATTCGATCAAACGAACACCTTGTTCAACCGCATCAAGAGCGCGTCCCTGATCCTCCAGAATCTGCCATGCGGCGGCATTTGCACGTTTTCCGAAGTTCCATGTTGAAATAGCAAGAGATTCATTGGCAGAAGATGCGGTTGCAAAAGCATCTGATTTGCCTGCCAGGGAAAGTGCAGAGATACCTGCAAGAGTTGTTTTGACAAAACTTCTTCGGTTACTCATTTACGTTTAGTTTTTATTTTTATCTCATCCATGAAAATCCATGGAATGGAGTTGCTAGGTTCACTGTTTGTGGAATTTGCCGAGTTACAATATACCTCTACAACCACGAAGCGGGCAATTGAATTTTCAAATTTCATTATGGGGCGGTAGATATTCGTTTTTACTGCCGGTCTGCTTCCATTATTTTTTTTAGGTTTTTTGAGACGCAGTGGAATATCGTTATAGGCAATCTTGCGAACACTGAAATTGATACTGTCGGTTGATATTTTAAAGATGATACTGTCGGGGGTAAAAATTCCATTTTTTTCATCGCTGAGAAAACCCGGGGAGATGCTAAAAAGCGAATCTGTCTTTCCCATATCGACTGTTAAAGCCACCTGATGCTGGTTCCATGCATTCCACTGGTAATCGCGCCTGGGCAAAACAGCGATTTCACCATCGAGCAAGGTATTATTTTTTCGACCTTGGAAATATGGACTTTTTGGCGGGACTGCACTCAACTTTCTGAAGCAGCCATCATGAAAATGCACATCTACATCTTCTGAGACCGGAGTCTCCATACAATCAGTACTTCCCTTTACATAAATACAGGGTGCAACAGATACAGGCTTATGAATGATTGTTTTTAGGGAGCAAGGATAAGTGACCATACTTCCGCTCCTACTTTTTTCTTCAGGATCGAGAGGCATTACAGAATAGGTACAGGTGCACCAATCAGGGAAAAGATCGGTCATGACAGAGCCTACAGAAATCTCAATGCCTGTGCTATCTGCAGATGGAGAAGCTTTCACCACCGGAGAGAATGCAGATAGAGAACTTTGAACATCAAAAACATTTATGAGCTGAGGTTCATGCGCAAACATTCTGGAGAAGAAGGAAACGCTGTCACGCCTGAGACTTGGTGTCCAGACGACCTCGGCCAGCGCGCACAGACGAGGGAAGGCCATTCGTTCCACATCACGGAAATCGTACATATATTCAGTCCAGACATTACCTTGAGCACCCAATATATATGAACTTTCTTCAGCACTGAGACCATCCGGCACAGGTTCATAAGCATAAACATGATTTACCGGATTGTATCCGCCGATGGCAATTTTACTGCGAGAGGGGTCAGACTGATAATGATCGAAGTAGCAATGAGAGCCCGGGCTCATCACCACCGGGTGCTTCATTTTTGCAGCGGCGATTCCTCCCGAGGTACCGCGCCAGCTCATAACGGCGGCATTTTCCGCAAGGCCGCCCTCAAGAATTTCATCCCAGCCGATTATTTTTTTTCCCTTCGCTGCGAGAAACTTTTCAATGCGACCTATGAACCAGCTCTGAAGCTGGGCTTCATCCTTCAAATTAAAGTTTCTGATATTTTCCTGACAAGAGGGGCAGACCTTCCATCTGGTTTTTGGGCATTCATCTCCACCAATATGAATGTAAGTGCCCGGAAAAAGTGAGGCAATTTCAGTTAGCACATCCTGCAAAAAATTAAATACTGGTTCTTTGGTGCAAAATACGTCATCGAAGACACCCCAGGAAGTTGCAGTGCTGAATGAGCTGCCTGTGCAGGATAATTCGGGATAGGCAGCGAGTGCAGCCATAGCATGACCGGGCATTTCAATCTCAGGAACAATTTCAACCTTGAGCGCTTTTGCGTAGGCTACCACTTCCCTTATTTCGGACTGGGTGTAAAAGCCACCATGTGAAACGCCATCAAATTTTTGTTCGTTATAATGCCCGAACATACTTTCTTTACGCATGGAGGAAATATTCTGAAGGCCCGGATATTTTTTAATTTCGATACGCCAGCCCTGATCATCTGAAAGGTGCCAATGAAAGACATTCATTTTATGAAGAGCCAGTTGTCGTATGTATTTTTTTATGAAAGGAATCGGCATAAAATGACGGCTGACATCCAGGTGCATTCCTCGCCAGGAGAAGCGGGGAAAATCTCTGATCACGAAATATGGCAAAGTTTGTCCCTGAGCGTGATTGAGAAAAATTTGCAGCAGACTTTGCAAGGCATAAAAGGTTCCGGGGTTATTGGCGCATATTTTAATCCCTGAGGAGTCACAGACCATTTCGTAATAACCCTCGGAGAGTTTTTGATTCTTTGCCAATTCAAAACGCAGAAAGGACCTTTTCCTAGTGCCTTTTGTGAAAGCTATCCCTTCCATTGATCCTGGTTTGGAAGGAAGTGTCTTCCATTCATTTACAAAGTTTAGAAAATCAAGTTGCTGTATAGAATCGTCAGCAAACCATGTTATTGTACCGGGAAGGAACAATGAGCCGGGGGTCAGCTTTAGTTCAGCAGGGCGGGGAATAATCTTAAGTTCTTTCGGCAAAGCCCCAGCTTGTACAGACTGACAGAGTAACAGAACAAGGAAAAGAAATTTAATTCTCATTTCGAAACTGTTACGGTGGCAGTTTTTCTATCCATGATTATGCCATAGAAAACCAGATAGAGCATGCAGGCAGCTGGTACCAAGTAGGATTTATTGAGACCTGAAGAATCCGCAACCAGACCTTGCAAGGGCGGAATTAGCGCACCTCCGAGGATTGCCATTACCAGGAGGGAGCTTCCCTGAGAAGTGTACTCCTTGAGGTTGCTGATAGCCAGGGTAAAAATAAGAGGCCACATCACCGAGTTAAAAAGTCCTGCCGCAATAATGCACCAAAGCCCATTTTTACTCTCCCAAAAAGCGCCAGCAGTAAGGAGCAGAAAGCAAGCCATGGCGAAGAGCCACAACATACGGGCGGGGGCATGCCCTGAAAAGCAAAACAATAGTCCGGCCATCAGAAGCCAAGGCCAGTAATAGAGAAAGGGGGCTGGATTGATATTTTTCAGATAAAAAATGCCCATGAGAACCAGGAATACCAAAAACGGCAAAGACAAAGATAAGGTCAAACGTTGCTTTTCAGTAATTTTTAAGATACCCAAAGTTGCGGTGAACCTTCCAATCATCAAACTGCCCCAGTAAAGAGACACGAAAGCTGTTGCCTGATGAGGAGTAAAAGCGCCTGAATGCGGCAATTCTGCGTAAGAAGTGAGGAAACTTCCGGTGCTGACCTCAGAACCCACATAGAAGAAAATTGCAGGAATTCCCAGAAGGAGTTGAGGAAAGCGCAGAGCCCCGGAACCTTTGAAACGAACAGATTCGGTTTGGTACTCGGGTAATTTTGTGAAGGTAAAGATCAGGAACAAAAGGAGCAGGAAGCCGGCCAGCAGAAGGTAAGGAAATTTTACTGTTGCAATATCAGCTTTTTGGCCCTCAGCTGCGAGGATAAGGGCACCGCCAACAAGGGGCGCCAGTGTTGTTCCGAGTGAATTCAGGGCCTGAGCCATATTAAGCCTTTGGGAGGCTGTTTCAGGTTTACCGAGGATTGCGGCGAATGGATTTGCGGCCACCTGAAGCAAAGTGAGACCCAGAGCCAGGCAGAAAAGAGCAGACAGGAAAAATCCAAAAGATACCATAGATGCGGCAGGCAGAAAAAGCAAAGTACCGGCAGCGCTGATGAGCAGCCCCAGTCTGATTCCATTTCGGTAGCCAATTACCGATATGGGATCATTTCCTGATGCTGAGAGAAGGAAGAAAACAAGGGAGCCAAAAAAGTAAGCGCCGAAGAAAGCGAACTGAACAAGAGAAGACTGAAAAAAAGTGAGATGAAAGACTGCTTTGAAATGGGGTACCAGAATATCATTCATGCAAGTGATAAAACCCCAGATAAAAAAAAGGAGAGTCAGAACAGGGAATGCTGAGGCGGGAATCTCACCTCTTCGGTCTGATTGCATATTTTTTGTAATGTTGCCGAAAGTAGGGTTTTTAGAATAAACATTCAATTTTCATGAATCGTAAAGAGCGTTTTGAGGCTGTGCTTGGCAGGTTGCAGGAGTTGTATCCGGAAGCAGAGACAGAGCTTCTGTACAACAACCCGTTTGAATTACTTGTAGCGGTGGTATTATCTGCTCAATGTACCGATAAGCGAGTGAATATGGTTACCCCGGCACTGTTTAAAGTCTTTCCGGATGCTCATAGTTTGTCTAGAGCCGGGGCAGAGGACATATTTCCGCTGATACGGTCTGTTAGTTACCCAAACAATAAAGCCAAGCATCTTGCTGCACTTGGCCGGATGCTAACGGATCGGTTTGGCGGAGAGGTACCATCTGAGCGCGAAAAACTCGAGGAGCTGCCGGGTGTTGGGCGAAAGACAGCCAACGTAATTGCCAGTGTAATATACGAACAGCCGGCCATGGCCGTTGACACCCATGTATTCAGAGTCTCTGCACGCGTTGGGCTTACCCGGAATGCGAAAAATCCACTTCAGGCAGAGAAGCAGCTTGTGAAGTACATTCCGGAGGCAGAAATCAGGCACGTTCACCACAGGCTGATACTACACGGACGCTATACCTGCACAGCCAGAAATCCCCGGTGTGGAGACTGTGGTGTTAACAGCTTTTGTGCCTACCATCTAAAGAAAGGCAAGCCGAATAAATGAATTGATTATCTTCGCCGGTTGAAACAAACCTTGTGAGCCAGACCCGTAGTTCAGCCATTTTAGATGTAAACGATATTAAGAACCTTTGGAGGATTATCTCCAAGAACTGGTTTATCATCATTACTTGTCTGGGACTTTCATTTGCCTGCGCTTATCTCTACACCTATCGTCTGACAGATATCTACGCTGCCACCACACAGATATTACTCAAGAGTAACGATGTGTACGATTCAAAGAGTATCATTTCCTCAGGCAACGGTTATAACTTCAAAGATTACACTGACAATTACAATGCGATGCGCGTTATACGCTCGTATGATTTAATAAGGAAGACTATTGATAAAATGAAACTTGATGTTTCGTATTACATACATGGTAGATTAAGAACAAAGGAAGTTTACGAAGCGGTGCCATTTGAAGTGATTCCCTCGAGTTGCAGCCCATTAATTTACGAGCAGATGATGAAGTTCAGTATTTTAAATACTGAGGAGTATTCGATGACCTATGTTAAAGCGGGCAATGAGGTGGTAGCAAAAGGGCGCTTCAATACCCCCATTATTAGTCCGGATTTCTCACTTGTGGTGAACAAGAATCCTGCATTGAGGAAGAACACTGTTGATGAATTAAAAAATATTGAGTATCAGGTTCAGCTGCACAGCAGAGATATACTGGTAATGAAATATCAGAGAGCCCTAAACGTAGAGATACCTGAATACACAGGAATTCTGCAGGTTACGGTCGAAGATATTATTCCCAAGAGAGCAGTTGCTTTTCTTGATACTCTGGGCAAGGTTTACATTGAAAACACCCTTGAGTCCAAGCTTGAGGTAAATGGGCGAACCCTTACCTACATAGAAAAGCAGTTACAGGAATTAACCGGCATGATGACTGCCATTGAGGACAAGCTTCAGGATTACAAGCAACAAGAATCAATATTAAACCTGAGTAAAGAGGAAGAGAATTATTTTAATCAAATGGTTTCTTCGCAATCGCAGGATAAAAAGCTGGAGCTGCAGGAATCAGCGCTTAACGCCTTAGAGAAATACATTATTGAAGATCAGGAAGGAGAGTTTCTTCCGCCCACCTTTTTCTTATCCAGTGATGACATCTATCTTCAGAACAGCATATCAGAGTTATACAGGACCCAGACACAGTTAAATTCACTTAGATTCAGTGCAACGGCTAAAGGCCCAATGATAGAGGAGATGGGAACCAAGCTGAGCCGAATGAAGAACGACTTGTTGAATTATATCAACAATTCCAAAAAAGCCGTCATTAAGCAAAGAGAAGCCATATCCAAGCAAATCCGTCAGTCGGAAAAATTGATTGGGAACATTCCTTTCAAGGAGAGAGAATTGCTGAATATAGAAAGGAACCTGGAGGTTAACCAGAAGATGTATTCTTTCCTTCTAGAGAAGAAAGCAGAGAACACAATTGCCAAGGCAGGGATTGTTCCCGAGTCAAAGGTGATTGAATCAGCCAGGAGTATTGGAGTTGTGAAGCCCAACAAGTCGCAAATTACTTACACATTCATTGGTGCGGGCATTCTGATTGCTGTTGTGATCATCATGATCAGGATTTCTTTTTACGAGCGGATTGAAAGTCTTGAAGAGCTTAAAAGCAGAACATCGATACCGATTTTGGGAGAAATTGTTTTCTCAGAGAAGGTTCAGGGACGCGACAATCTTGTTGTAGAGAGCGGGCCTAAGTCGGTCATCACCGAATCCTTCAGATCGATACGTACAAACCTGCAATTTATGGTTCCAAAAACCGGGTCGCTTGTATATTTATTTAAATAGAACAATCCGGGGGAAGGAAAAAAATTTT
>JBEGML010000128.1:0-4811 GCA_041183145.1 Bacteroidota bacterium
GCAGGGATTGACGATTTTGCCCGTAGTTCTGTGGGTCGTTGGCACTGCCTCCGTCTCCCATTCCAATGTAGAGATAACCATCAGGACCGAATTCCAGGTTGCCTCCATTGTGATTGGTGTAGGGTTGCGCAATTTCGAGCAACAATAACTCGCTGTTTGGCAGTGCCACGTTTGAGTCGTTTGGATTAACCTGGAATCTGGATACATGAGTTTCTCCCGGGCTTGCCGTTGTGGTGTAATTCACATAGAAGTAACCGTTCTCCTTGTATCTTGGATGAAAGGCCAATCCCAACAGGCCTCTTTCGTTTCCGCTCTGACTTACGATTGAACTGAGATTTAAGAAGGGGGTGGCGTTGATGTTTCCGTTTGCATTCACTATACGAATAAGACCTCTTTTTTGCAGAACGAAGAGGCGAGAGTCGCCGCAGTTTTCGATGCCTACAGGCAGGTTAAAACCGGTAGCAAAGGTTGTAACGGTATATTGCGCATGAACTCTGATGGTGCCGAGCAGTAAAAGTGCTGAGAGAAGAAATTTTTTCATTTTTTTTATTCGGAAACGCAAATTTATGAATAAACAAACAAGGTCGGAATATGTTACAAAGGGGCATTTAAATGTTAAACCCAATAAAGTTCATTCTGTCAAATCCTGGTAGCTGCAAGTTTCCTAGTTTTGCCGACCAAACCTTGATAAATCAAATGTTTTTCAGAATTATTTTTTTTACCATCATCCTAGTTTCAAGCGGAATGGGATCTTTCGCTCAAAGTACCTTTACCATTAACGGCCACATCAAGGATGCTTCATCGGGCGAAGATATTATTGGTGCTACAGTGATTGTAAAAGACAAACCTTCTTTAGGTGCTGTTACCAATATCTATGGCTTTTATTCCCTCACCTTGCCGGCTGGTAACTATTCCTTGGTTTTTAACTCCTTGGGCTTTGTTGCCCAGATAAAGGAGATTGAGTTAAAAGCAGACCTTACTCTCAATATTGGTTTGGCCACTAATACAGCTCAATTAAAGGAAATTGAAATCAGTTCAGAAAAGAGTGATGCCAATGTGAAGGGAATAGAGATGAGTGTGAATAAAATTGATATCAAAACGATTCAGAAGATACCGGCACTATTGGGCGAAGTGGATGTTATCAGGGCTATACAGTTATTGCCCGGCGTTTCTACCGTAGGTGAAGGCGCTTCGGGATTTAACGTGAGAGGTGGAGGTGTAGACCAGAACCTGGTGCTGCTTGATGATGCCCCGGTGTATAATTCTTCACATTTGTTCGGATTTTTTTCAGTTTTCAATCCAGACGCCGTAAAGGATGTGAAACTGCTCAAAGGCGGCATTCCTTCTCAGTTTGGCGGCAGGCTAAGTTCCTTGCTGGATGTGAGGCTTAAAGATGGTAATAACCAGAAACTCGCTGTGAATGGGGGCATTGGCACTATATTCAGCAGGTTAAGCATTGAAGGTCCAATACAAAAAGACAAGACCTCCTTCATCATCGCAGGCCGAAGAAGCTATTTTGATGTTTTCTTCCCATTGTCGAACAATGCAGACATCAAGGATGCCACTGCTTATTTTTATGATCTCACGGTTAAAGTCAATAGCATTCTGACTGAGCGTGACAGAATTTATCTGAGCGGATATTTTGGAAGAGATAAGTTTGGTTTTGGCGGTGAAAACGGCTTTGGGTTTAACTGGGGCAACGGTACCGGAACCATTCGTTGGAATCATTTGTACAGCAGCAAGCTTTTTTCAAATGTTAGCCTTATCTACAGCAATTATGATTATGAATTGGGTGCCGGAGATGATCAGAGTGGCTTCAGATGGAATTCTTCCATTATTAATTATTCTGTAAAGCCTGAATTTACGCTATATCTTAATCCTAAAAACACCATCACATTTGGTGCTCAGGCAACTTATTATGATTTTGATTCAGGAACATTAGATTTCACCAGCAATAGCGAAAAACGTACCATACAAGGTGATAATCGGTATGGTTTAGAGTCTGCTGCTTACATTGGAAATGAGCAAAGACTGGGAGGGCGCATCACTATGCAGTATGGTTTACGTTTTAGTAACTTTTCTTTTATGGGGCCGGGCTATGCCTATTTCTACCGTGATACCACAGCCAATGTTAAACGCGACACCAGCGGATCAAAATTTTATTCAGGTAATACAATCATTGCCTCCTATAACAACCCAGAACCAAGACTGTCTGTGAAGCTGGATGTGGATGATCGAAGCAGTATTAAAGCCAGTTACAATCGAATGGTGCAGCCTTTGCACTTAATCAGCAATACTACTGCCTCTACTCCTCTTGATGTATGGACTCCCAGCACCAACAATATCAAGCCTCAGATTGCCGATCAGGTTGCCTTGGGTTATTTCAGGAATTTTGGTGAGTCTGATTTGTTTGAAACCTCTCTGGAGGTATATTACAAAGACATGCAGAATCAGGTTGATTATATTGATGGTGCAGATTTGTTATTAAACCGACTATTAGAGGGGGAGTTACTAAACGGCAGAGGACGGGCTTATGGTGCCGAGGTTTTTATCAAAAAGACCAGAGGCAAACTCGTTGGATGGGTGTCTTATACTATTGCCAGAACTGAGCGTTTGGTGGAGGGAATTAATGGTGGCAAGTGGTATCCGAATCGTTTTGATAAACTACACAATGTAAATGTGGTATTAACCTGGGACATCAATCAGCGATTTACATTCGGGGGAAATTTTGTGTTAAGCACGGGAACTCCGGCTACTTTCCCGAGCAACCGTATAGAGTGGCAGGGTTACATCATTCCGCACAATGTAGATAACCCAAGAAACAACGTGCGTATTCCGCCTTATCACCGTCTTGATTTATCTCTGACTATGAATCTCAAGAAAAAATGGAAGGGCAGATACGATCATAACCTGGTGTTCTCTGTTTACAATTCTTACGCTCGAAGAAATCCTTTTGGTATATTTTTTCGCAGCAACCCTGATCAACCTCAGGTGACCGAGTCGGTACGTTTTTCTGTGGTAGGAAGAGTTATTCCTGCGGTTACTTACAACTTTAAATTCTAATCAGATGAAAGGCTTCTTTTTTTCTTTACTGGCTCTCTTTTTTCTGGTGTTGATCTCTTCATGTGAAGATGTGATTCAGGTTGATCTTCCTGAAGGGGAGTCTCAACTTTGTGTAGACGGGATTTTGACTAATGACACCGGTGTTCAGGTGATAAAACTCAGAATGACTCAAGGCTATCTTGATAATGCTCCGCTGCGTCCTGCATCCGGTGCAGTGGTAAGGGTTACTGATCTTGGCAACAGGATTTTCGAATTTAAAGAGGGCAGTACCCCGGGAAATTACGAATACCGGCATCCGGCTGCTGATCCCTTCCCATTTGGTATACCCGGAAATCTTTATTCTTTGAGTATTGAGTATTCCGGTGAGGTTTTTGAGTCGCTTGCATATATGGACAGTGTTCCTGTTATTGACAGTTTGGGTTATTCTTTTGAGGAACAGGATATTTTCGGCGGTGATACTATTGCGGCAGGATATGTTTTAACCATGAAGGCAACGGACTTGCCCGGTGAGGGTGACGGTTATTGGTTCAGGACATGGAGGAATGGCGTGCGGTATAATAAACCTGAAGATATTAATCTTGCTTATGATGCTGCCTTCGGTCCGGGATCAGATGGGGTTGATTTTATTCCGCCAATTGTTTTTAATCTTTCTCCTGAGCGCTTTCAGTTGGGTGATACGGTATGGGTCGAATGTCTTTCGATTGGCTTACCTACGTTTGCTTACCTTTCACTTTCTCAGGGGCAGATGCTGAACGGCGGCTTGTTTGCCGAGCCTCCTGCAAATGTTCCCACGAACATTCAGAATAAAAATAAGGAATCAAAAGTGAAGGCAGTTGGCTGGTTTGCTGCTGCAGCAGTTTCTCGTAAGGGGCTAAGGATTAAGCCTTAATTTTTTCACACTTTCCTGATGCTGGATGCCCAGGACCAGGGATAGCAGTGTAAAGCCCGCAGCGGAGCATTGGCCATGGCGGGGCAGCGAGGACTTGTAACGAATAGCCCGGTGCCGTGAAGCGCTGTATTCGTGATTGGACGGCAGGGCCCCACAAAAAACATTATGATATTTTTTCAATGAGTGAAAAGTCGACCTGTTTTTTGAGTATGTCGGTACGTTTTACTTTGATACGCACTTTATCTCCCAGTTGATAGATGGTTCGTCTTCTGCGGCCGATGTAGCAGTAGTTGTCTTGGTCGAAGACGTAAATGTCGTCGCTCATATCTTTGGCTCTGATCATACCTTCGCAGAGGTTCTCAGTGATTTCGACGTACATGCCCCATTCTGTTACACCTGTGATGACTCCGTCGAATATTTTTCCTACCTGTGAGCTTAGGAATTCTACCTGTTTGTACTTGATGGAGGCACGTTCTGCTTCAGTGGCAACGCGTTCGCGTTCAGAGCTGTGTTTACAGAATTCCTGTGTCTGCTCTTGTGATTCGAGCAGATAGACGGCATCTGATTTTTTATGACTGAGATGTGCGTGAATCAGGCGGTGCACCATCATATCCGGATATCGCCTGATGGGAGAGGTGAAGTGGGTGTAATGATCGAAAGCCAGCCCGTAATGCCCGATATTTTTTGTGCTGTACTCTGCACGAGCCATCGTACGAATAGCGAGTTGTGCAATGATTCCCTGTTCTTTTTTGCCGTCGATATCTTTGAGTAACTTATTCATGCTTTGCGCCAGGCCGCGGTGAGAACCTGTGTTAAGTTTGTAGCCGAATCTTTTCACAAAATCATGAAAGCCTTTTAG
>JBEGML010000129.1:0-9006 GCA_041183145.1 Bacteroidota bacterium
GAATCTACCTGAGAAGAATCGGTGATATAGGTATAGCAATTATAATCCCATTCTCCGCAGCCCAGATTGGTATTACTGCCATTGGAGATGAGTCCGTCTTTACAACGCATGCTGTACAGCATGATGATTTTCTCCCAGGTCTTGGTAGTATCATCAGGGAATTGATACATACCTGAACGCTGGTTAGAATCAAAATTAAAAGTGCGCACCATCACGGTATCGCCGGGGCCTGCTTGCAAAAGCAATGGCAGGAGTCCGAAGACCAGAAGCAATCTGTTTTTCATTCACAAAAATTTAAGGAAACTAAGGTAATAAATTGAAATCAGAGGAGGCATCAAAAAAAGCCAGGATTTATTTATTTTGCAAAAGAATTGAGAACCATGAAAACAGCCCTCTTTTATTTTCTTTTGCTTCCGTTGAGCCTTATAGCCCAGATTAGCAGTCTACAGACCATTATCAGTACCTCAGGAGGCATACAAGCCAAATCAGCAACAGAAAATGCATTCGGAGATATCTTCATTGCAGGTACTTTGCCCGGGGGCCTTGACGATGGCGATATTGTCTTAATAAAAATGGTAAACGGAAATGTGAGTCTTACCAAACAGATCCCACTTCCGGAGGTGCAGAATGCCACCGACATTGCAGCCTTTCCCAATGGTGATATCTGTATCGTTGGAACCAATGCTCAGGGGGTATTTGCCAGCACAGACATCATCCTGATGCGCCTTGATGCTTCATTAAATATTCTTTGGACCAAAATTCTGGGTTCTGCTGACAATGATAATATCAACACCATTGATGTTTTGAGCGGAGACAGATTGAGGCTCAGCGGCAGCGTTTCTGTAAATGGCATACTCAGTCCGGCTACTCTGATTTTGGACAGTACCGGAAATATTCTAAGTGAGAAATATCTGAATGTTCCGAATTTTGCCAGCCCAAATTTCAGTGCCTATGAAATGGCGGATGGGAAACTGGTGATGACAGGTTCAAACCGTTTGGGACAAATCTGCGACTCTACAGGGGTTTTGACCTCTGCGATACCCGGGGAGCTTGCAGGCCAGTCGGTGGCCGCATGCAGCGGAGCTAATGGAAATTATGTAGTAGCATATTCCGATAACCTGGGTTCGCCAACAGGAAGCAGTGTTGTGGTGGCAAGCTATGTGCCGGGCTCATTTTTTACCGAATGGCTTAATAAATACAACACTACGAATGATGAAATCGCAGCAGGCATTTTTTTTCATCAAAATGTATTTACTCTGATAACAGTGTTAACGACCAGCAATGGCCTGCAGAGCATTGGTATCACCCTTCTTGATTCAATAGGGAATCAATTATCATCAAAACGCGTAATCCCAGCAGGCTATGATTACATCAACATTTACCGTTGCCGGCAAAATTCTGATGGAAGCGTGATGGTGAGTGGGATGATTCAGAACTCCAGCTTTCTGCCAAATGGCTTTGTGATGAAGATTTCACCTGAGGGTGAGGCAGGATGTAATCCGCCCATATTCAATTTTTCTGTTAGTGCCAACAGCGCCTTCCCTGGTTCTGCAGTATTTAACCAAAGCACTACGCTGATGAATGTGCTTAGTTCACCAATTGCCACTACGCTGGATACTGCCTTTCAGGTAACAGTTCCATGCTTGGTAGTTTCTGATGAAACAAAAATATTGAAAGATCAGCCTATGATTTATCCCAATCCGGGCCAGGGTATTTTCTTTATTCCAGGACTTCAGCCTGCGTCTGTTGCAGAAGTTTTTGATCTTCACGGAAGACGGATACAAACCCAACAAAGCAGCGAGGGAAGGATTGACATTCAGGATTGCATGCCGGGAATTTACCTGATCAAATATTCAGATAGGCAAGGAAAAACGCAAATACATAGGGTGATAGTGAGATAGAGCCGGTTTGACTGAAGAGACTGTCATCAAATGCCCTTTAGCAGCAATTGAAATCTCCGGCTTAAAGATGGTGCGAAGAGGAAATTGTGTGGCCTACATTTTCTCCATCAGATAAGTATAAAGCTTCCACATACTGTCGATGTCTGACTTGTGCACTTTTTCATGCGGACTGTGCACATTTTGTTCGGGCGCGCCAATAAAGCACCAGTCTATAGGATAAGGTGTACGCTGCAGGCTTTGCCCGTCGCTACCTCCTGAAGATTCCACTTCTAACTGAAATGGAGTGCCTGAATCTTTTGCCAGCATGATGATACGATCAATAAATCTTCTTCTGGGAATTCCGGAATCACGAATGGAAATTGCCACACCCTCACCAGCATGCACGCCCTCGGTAACCCAGGTGATATCAGAAATGAGCGCCTGCTTTATTCCATAGTCTTCGTACATTTTTCTTGCTGCATATTCTGCATGCCCGGCCCCGTGTTCTTCCCAGCATGTGAAAACCAGCAATCCATCTTTCAGATTTTCTGCAACCTTTAAAGCATTCCACACCCCGAGGCGATTGTCCATGTAACAACACTGAACATATTCATCGTTCTCAATAAATTCAGGGCTGAAGGTGAGATAGGTTCCTCTGGGCAATACGGGCTCTCCCTGATAATACAGCTCGTTTTGTTCGGTATGCTCCAGTTCATATTCAAAAAAATCCTGCCGTTGCGCTGACACTGCCCTTAATTTAAAACCTGAATCACAAACAGGCCCTCCTACTCTTACCAGCTGACGTTCGTAACGTGTCATAAAGCCTATGTTGTCAAGATGTGCAAGAATAGCTGTGCGAGGCTTGCCGAACTTTACAGCAAAGCCATCGCCCCATTCATCTCCATCAATAATTTCAGGCTGTGCCGCCTTAAAATATCCAGGCTGAGAAAAATGCTGAAGTAAAAACTCTTTCATGGGCCATTCCATTCCACTGGGAGCCTGAATGTGACACATTTTTTTTAACAGTTCAAAATCTGCTGTCATAAGCCTGAATTTATTTGTTGCGCAAAGGTTTTTTAGATGCAATCCGCGAAAGTTAAGGTAAATTTGTTGCATGGATTTTAAGCTCAGCTCAGAATTTCGTCCGACAGGTGATCAGCCTCAGGCCATAAAGGAGCTGGTTGAGGGTGCCAAACGGGGCGATACGCATCAGGTGTTGCTCGGGGTAACAGGCTCTGGAAAGACGTTTACCATTGCAAATGTGATTGAAAAGCTTAATCGTCCTGCTTTGGTGCTCAGTCATAACAAGACTCTTGCGGCGCAGCTCTATGGAGAGTTTAAACAATTTTTCCCGGAAAATGCGGTAGAGTATTTTGTGTCATATTACGATTACTATCAGCCTGAGGCTTACATTCCAACTACGAACACATACATAGAAAAAGATTTATCCATCAACGATGAGATTGAAAAGCTCAGGCTCAGCACCACCTCTTCCCTGCTCTCGGGCCGACGTGATGTGCTTGTTGTATCCAGCGTATCCTGTCTTTATGGTATGGGAAACCCACAGGATTACTACAACAATGTAGTGACGGTAAAAAAGGGTGAGAGCATCTCGAGAAATAAATTTTTGCATCAGTTGGTCAGTGCGCTATATTCCCGCACTGAGGGTGAGTTTACTCATGGTACCTTTCGTGTGAAAGGTGATACTGTAGATGTTTTTCTGGCCTACCGTGATTTCGCCTACCGCATCACATTCTTCGGTGATGAAATTGAAGAAGTGGAAGCCTTTGACCCCATTTCCGGTGTGCGTTATGAACATCTCGATGAAGTGAGAATTAGTCCGGCAAATCTCTTCGTCACCACTAAGGAATCGATGAAGGAAGCCATCTTCAGAATTCAGGACGATCTCACTGCACAGATTGAATTTCTGAAAGACCTCGGCAAACATATCGAAGCCAAGCGTCTTGAAGACCGGGTTACCTACGACATGGAAATGATGCGTGAACTCGGTTATTGTGCAGGCATTGAAAATTATTCCCGGTATTTTGATGGCCGGCCTGCAGGCATGCGTCCTTTTTGTCTGCTGGATTATTTCCCGCAAGACTTCCTGCTCATCATAGATGAAAGTCATGCCACTATTCCCCAAATAAGAGCCATGTATGGCGGCGACCGTTCTCGTAAGATAAATCTTGTTGAGTATGGTTTCCGACTGCCTGCTGCATTAGACAACCGACCGCTTACATTCGATGAGTTCGACAGTTTCCATAATCAGACCATATACATAAGTGCAACACCCGCAGACTTTGAATTGCAACGCGCAGGCGGGGTGGTGGTGGAGCAACTTATTCGTCCTACAGGCCTTCTTGACCCTCCCATCGAGGTTCGGCCAACGGCGAATCAGGTTGATGATCTCATGGAAGAAATCTCCATTTACATAAAAAACGAGCATCGTATTCTTGTTACTACGCTCACAAAACGAATGGCAGAAGAACTCACAAAATACCTTACCCGAATAGGTATACGATGCCGCTACATTCACAGCGATGTGGATACCCTTGAGCGTGTAGAAATCTTGCGTGATTTACGACTTGGCCTGTTTGATGTATTAATTGGCGTGAATCTTTTAAGAGAGGGACTAGACCTTCCGGAGGTAGCACTGGTAGCCATTCTTGACGCTGACAAGGAAGGATTTCTACGTTCAGGACGCTCACTAACTCAAACGGCTGGCAGAGCAGCAAGGAATGTAAATGGCAAGGTCATCATGTATGCCGATAAGATCACAGCCGCCATGCGACAGACCATTGATGAAACAGAAAGACGCAGGGCTAAGCAGCAGGCTTACAACGAAGAGCATGGTATTGTTCCTACGCAGATTGTAAGGTCGAAACAGAGTATTCTGGGACAATCTGCGGTAGCCGGTAATGGCAACAAGAATGAGGGCGCTGCAAAGTTTTATGTGGAGCCTGAAGACAATCTTAGCCTTGCCGCAGATCCTGTTGAACAGTATATGAGTCGCGAACAGTTAGAACGCGCTTTGAGAGATGCCCGAAAGCAAATGGAAAAATCGGCACGGGATTTGGATTTCGTGCAGGCAGCACGGTACCGTGATGAAATGTACCGCATAGAAAAACTAATTTCAGACCAGGCATAACATGAAAATTCAGAACCTTTTTTTTGGTGCTTTTGCACTGCTTGCAGTGTTTCTTGGCGCATGCAAAACCTCCAGCGTAAGTCTCGATGTGCTTAGGCCGGCTGATATCACCTTGCCGGATCATATACAGAAGGTAGTAGTTGTAAACAGAACCTACCCATCCAAAGAAGACAAGGTGTGGAATGTAGTGGAGGGCGTATTGACCGGTGAGGGAATAGGCACCGACAGACGTGCTACTGAAGAGGCCATTAAAGGTATGATTGAAACCATGAGACGCAGTCCGAGATTTCAACTGGTAAACCCATATACAACGGGTGAAAAAGGCAGCGGAACAGGTGCATTCCCGGAACCTCTATCCTGGAGTAAGGTAGAGGAGATTTGCAACAACACGCAGGCAGATGCTTTAATCTCACTCGAAGCCTTTGACTCAGATTCCCGTCTGGCCTACGCCAATGTGATGGTACGCCAAAAAAACAGAGAAGGCGTCATGATAGATGTTCCCTATGTGGATGCCAACATGCGAATGACGGTGACCAATGGCTGGAGGCTGTACGATATCAGGCAAAAAAGAATTTTAGATGAGAACAGGAGTGATGATTTCATGGATTTTACCAGCCGGGGTATAAATCCGCAGGCCGCAGCCTCGGGCCTTCCACCTCGCTTTAATATGCTGATGCAAACCGGTTTTAAAGCCGGTCAGGACTATGGCTTTCGTATAAGTCCCATGTGGGTAAAAGTAAGCCGACAGTACTATAAAAATGGCAGTGAACCCATAAAAACCGCTCACAGGAAGGTTAGGGCCAACAATTGGGAAGCTGCAGCAGATTTATGGAAAAGAGAGGCAAATTCAAATGACCCTAAAATTGCAGGACGCGCTTGCTATAACATGGCTGTTTTCAGCGAAATTAAGGGCAATCTTGACATTGCCAGAGAGTGGGCAGAAAAGGCCTACACCGTACACAAAAACAAAAAAGCAAGAGCTTATCTGAGTATTCTGGAACAGCGCCGGCAACAGGAAGAACGCGCCCGTGACCAGATGCGCTCTGTTGATGGTCAACAACCCTGATTTGGTAATCATAAAATATAGCGTATATTTGCGCCCTCATTCCCGGACCCGTAGCTTAACTGGATAGAGCATCTGACTACGGATCAGAAGGTTAGGGGTTCGACTCCCTTCGGGTCCGCCAGGGAAACTCTTAGAAAACCACCTCTTCGAAGGTGGTTTTTTATTACACCCAATGTTGCGGCAAGGCCAATTGAACCGGCACCAACACCAACAATTAAATTAATCGAACTCCTTTTAAAACTTTGTTCCGGCTTTTTGAATTCCCCAGCGCCATTCAATTCCTGATTAAAATTCATACACAGAAAGAGCTTTAGCACAGGGCAGCTTCTTTGACACATTTCTGTTAAGTTTGCACAAAGTCAGAAAATGTCTCATCACCATCTTAGCGAACAGGAAATTGTGCGCCGTCAGAGTCTCGACGCACTCAGGGCTCAGGGGCTGGATCCCTACCCGGCACAGGAATTCGAAGTGAATACCCATGCAGCAGAAATTTATGAGAACTATGAGCGCGATAAGCTGAGCTATAAAAATGTGAGCCTGGCCGGACGAGTGATGAGTCGCCGCATCATGGGTAATGCAAGTTTCGCCGAGATTCAGGACAATACCGGACGTATGCAGATTTATGTGCGCCGCGATGATATCTGTCCGGAAGAAGATAAATCGCTTTACAACAATGTTTTCAAAAAGCTGCTCGATATTGGCGATATCGTGGGCGTGCAGGGCTATGTATTCACCACCCAAACCGGTGAGATTACCGTGCATGTAACCCGCTTTGTTTTGCTATCAAAATCAGTGAAGCCTTTGCCTGTGGTGAAGGTAGATGAAGAAGGGAATGTGCATGATGCCTTTCACGATCCTGAACAGCGTTACCGCATGCGCTATCTCGATTTGATTGTAAATCCGGAGGTTCGTTTTGCTTTTATTCGTCGCACGCAGATGATAAATTCCATGCGTAACTTCATGAATAAGAAAGGATATCTTGAGGTGGAAACACCCATCCTTCAGCCTATTCATGGCGGTGCTCTGGCCAGACCTTTTAAAACCCATCACAATACCCTTGACATGCCGCTCTATCTTCGCATTGCGAATGAGCTGTATCTCAAGAGGCTTATTGTAGGCGGATTTGAAGGGGTTTATGAGTTTGCGAAAGATTTTCGGAACGAGGGCATGAGCCGTTTTCATAATCCGGAGTTTACCATGCTGGAGCTTTATGTAGCGTATAAAGATTATTACTGGATGATGGATATGGTAGAGCAAATGGTGGAGAAGGCCTGTATCGACATCAACGGCACCAATGAGGTGAAGGTGGGCGAGCATACCATCAATTTTCAGAGACCATGGAAGCGATACACCATGTACGAAGCCATCCGTGATTACACCGGCTTTGATGTATCGGGCATGAATGAAGAAGAACTATTCGACACTGCACGCAAGGTGGGAGGCAATCCTGATAAAACCATGGGCAGAGGCAAGCTGATCGATGAAATCTTCGGCACTGCTGTTGAACCTAAACTGATTCAACCCACCGTGATTATGGATTATCCGCTGGAGATGAGTCCGCTTGCAAAAAAGCACCGTCATCATGAAGGATTAGTAGAGCGCTTCGAAGTAATATGCAATGCCAAAGAAATATGTAATGCCTACTCCGAGCTGAACGATCCGATAGATCAGCGACAGCGCTTTGAGTCACAGCTTGAGCTTGGTCGCAGAGGAGATGAAGAAGCGATGGTGATTGATGAAGACTTCCTCAGAGCGCTGGAGTTTGGTATGCCACCCACCGCAGGGCTTGGCATTGGCATCGACCGCCTGGCCATGATACTCACCAATTCTCCATCTATTCAGGACGTGATTTTCTTTCCTCAGATGAGGCCGGAACAATCTGCATGAACGAAACGGCAGCCAGAGGTAAGCAACAGCTTTTTCTACTCCTGATTATTTCGGTAGCAGGCTTCCTTCGCCTTCCTTTCTGGCAATGGTCGCTTACCAATGATGAGCTAAGTGCGATATACGGTCTGAGCCTGGGCTCGTTTTCAAAAACTTTAAAAGACTACGTGTATAACGACATGCATCCTGCCGGAGTGCAAGTCTTCATGTATGTGTGGTGTAAGTTTTTTGGCACCGGCACCTTTGCCGTTAGGCTGCCCTTTTTTCTGATGAGCCTCGGCTCGCTATTGTTGATTTTTCATGGCGTGCGTAAGTGCTGCTCTCCGCAGGCGGCCTGGTTCGTCATTAGTATTCTCAGCGTATCGGAGCTGCATGCCCTGTATAGCCAGCTTGCACGTCCTTATGCCTTCGGTATGTTCAGCATGGCCCTCCTGTTTTATGCATGGAGCGGTATTGCATCAGGAGAAAAAAAAGGAAGCAATCTGGTCTGGTTTTACTGGGGCATCCTGCTCTCGGTGTATAACCACTATTTCAGTTTCCTTACTGCCGCCATTCTCGGAATAGGCGCACTGCTGACGGTTCCCAAAGAATACCGAAGAGCAATTTTTGTATTCGGCGCAGTAGCCATGCTGTTTTTTCTCCCTCATCTTTCCCTCACGATTGCACAGTTTTCCCGTGGGGGACTCGGCACCTGGCTTGGTAAACCCGATTTGAGCTTCTTCTCAGACTTTGCCCTGCAGCTTTCAGGCGGCTCTTCGTTTTTATTAGCTTTATTTATAATAGGTGGGGTTTATTTTTTTAAACCGGCAGGACATGTTCGCGGAGTACGCCTGCTTTCCCTGTTACTTTTTTTGATACCTGCGCTGGTCGGCTATTTTTATTCTATTTACGTTAACCCTGTTTTACAGCCCTCCATCTTACTGTTTGGATTTCCTTTTCTGCTGGTGGCCGTGTTTGCCGGAGCGCCCTCCTGCACCGAGAAAACCGCGATGATAGCCTCTGCCCTTATCCTCGCTGCCGGAACA